>CAMJKC010000006.1 GCA_946406305.1 uncultured Lachnospiraceae bacterium | reverse complement strand
TTTGTGCCATATATGATTGTGGTAGTGATTCTTTTAAAAAAAAAAAAAAAGAAAAAATGGAAAAAACAATTAACGAACATTTTAGTAGTGGTGACCATATAAATGCATTATTTATTTCTCATTTTGATGAAGACCATATAAATGGTATAAGTTTGCTTATAAAAAATTTTCATGTAGATAAGATTTATTTGCCTATATTATCTAAATCACAAAAAATTTTATTAAGTTTTACAGAAAAAGATAGAGATACATTAAGTTTTATTGAAGACCCAGTAAAATATATATCGAAAACTATTGGAATAAAGAAAAAAGCACTACTATTTTTTTTGTTAGACCAGAGAAAGATAATAATATAGAGAATAGTTATGAAGAAGAGAATAATATTGAAAGAAATATAAGAAATATAAATGTAGAAGTTAAATATATAAACTCAGGTTCTGTAATAGAATTTGAAGAGCTAAATAAACTGTCTGATTCACCTTTTTGGGAATACATACCACATAATGTGAGTTTTAAATCTTTTAGTGATTTAAATAAAGAAATTAAAAAAATATTTAAAAAATTATTGTCTGATATTAAAAACGGAGAACTAAAAGGCATTGACAAAATAAAAAAAATGTTAGAGCAAATGACTATTGATGAAAAGTTTAAGGAAAGAACATTAACAAGTATTGATAAAATAAAAAAAACATTAAAGAATACTAGTAAAATAAAAGAATTTGATTATAGTAGAGATGGAATAAAACAATTTAAAAAGGCTTTTAATGAAGTTTTAGAAACACATGGAATAAAAACTTTTGATGATAAAAACCAGAATAATTTAAATTCATTAATATTATATTCTGGTAAAGTAAAAAACAGCAGTGTAAGATTTAAATTTGATAGAGCTGCTACTAACTTTTTTAAAAGAAGTGATTTAATTACTTATGACTATGTTTATAAAAATATTAGGAAAATATTAATTGATGAAAATTATAGAGATTTACAAAAAAATGAGGCGGGCTGTTTATATTTTGGTGATGCAGATGCCAAAGATTCAAAAGTTAAAAATATTTTGAATAGATATAGAGGTAGATTTGCATTTATTCAAATTCCTCATCATGGTTCAAAAAATAATAATGATGATTTTATACTGAATCAAAATGCAGTTTTTATTATTTTTGCAGGGATTAAAAATACATACAATCATCCATCAGAAATAGTGATAGAAAGATTAAATAATTTTCGTAAAACTTATTATATTATTACAGAGAATAGAGAGAGTGAACTGCTTGTCTTTTATGAAACAAATAGTTTATGATTTAAAGTAGTTAAGTGGAATATTGTTTTTTTCTTAAAATATTATTTGTTTTACTTGACTAAAGTAATAAATTATGTTAATATTCTACTCGTTGCTGGTGTGGCGGAACTGGTAGACGCCCAGGACTTAAAATCCTGTGGATAGTAATATCCGTACCGGTTCGATTCCGGTCACCAGCACAAAGCGAATGGGTCGTCCATTCGCTTTTTTTGTGGTTTTATGGGCTCGCGGTGCTCGCCCCTACAAACAGATGATAATAAACTGGGCTCGCAATGCTTACCCCTACGGATGTGGGCTCGCAATGCTCGCCCCTACAAAAGATGGGCTCGCAGTGCTCACACCTACGGAAAAGATGGGCTTGTAGTGCTCGCCCCTGCAAAAAGGTGGGCTCGCGGTGCTCACCCCTACGAGAAGATGGGTTCGCGGTGCTCGCCCCTACAAAAAGGTGGGCTCGCAGTGCTCGCCCCTACGGATTGTAACAAAGAAGGCTCGCAGTGCTTGCTCCTACGAAAAGGTGGGTTCGTAATGCTCACCCCTACAGATGACTGCTCAATTTGGGTTCGCAATGCTCACCCCTACGAGAAGATGGCTCGCAATGCTCACCCCTAGGAAAAGATAGGTTCGCAGTGCTCGCCCCTACGGACGACTGCTCAATTTGGGCTCACAGTGCTCGCCCCTACGGTTTTGGGTTCGCGGTGCTCACCACTACGGATGACTGCTCAATCTGGGCTCGCAGGCTCGCCCCTACGAATGGGTGATAAAAAAGAAGGCTCGCGGTGCTCGCCTCTACAAACAGATGATAATAAACTGGGGTCGCAGTGCTTGCCACTACGAAGAGATGGGTTCGCAATGCTCACCCCTACGGATATGTGCTCGCCCTTACAAACAGATGATAATAAACTGGGCTCGCAGTGCTCGCCCCTACGGATGTTGGGCTCGCAGTGCACGCCCATACAAACAGATGATAATAAACTGGGCTCACAGTGCTCGCCTCTATGAATACTTGCTCGCCCCTACGGATGTTGGGCTCGCAGTGTTCGTCCCTACGAGAAGATGGGCTCGCGGTGCTTGCCCCTACGAAATTGTGCTAATAGCACAAATAATTTATAAAATTAATTAAATTATAAAAATGTTGTTATAAATATTATTTTAAATATTTTGTGATATTAAAATTTTATTTTGGAAAAAGTTATAAAATAGTTATCAACAATTTTATAACTTTTCTTGACACAAAGAATTGCTTCAAAATTTAAAAAAGACAGTAAACCTAAATAAAATAAGTGAAATATTGACTTTTTTTCATTTTTTTTGTAAAATATTAAAAAATAATAATGGTCTAACTATGTCTATTGTTATTTTATTTGTATGTATAAATAAAAGGAGTGTTGTTATGTTTAAAGAAAAATTTAGAAAGGTAATAGCTACATTGCTCATAATATGCATAGTTATGAGTAATAATGGTGTGGCTGTTTTTGCTGATTCTACAAGTGAGTTCTATGAAAATGCAACAGAAGGAGGAAGTCAACAAAAAGCTACAGAGTACTATGAAGAGTATCTTGCTGAAATGAGTGAAAGCTACTCAGAAAATAATATTGATAACAACTTGGAAGAAGACATTGTTATAAACGAAGATGATGAAACCATTGAAAATGTTGATGGTGAGATTTCACCTTCTAAAGATAATAGTGACAAAAATGAAGAAAGTGAAGAAAACAAAAATGGTGGCAATGTTTTAGCTCCAGAAGATTATGATGACAATAAAAAAGATGCATACGAAGAAGAACCAGAAGAAGACTTAATTGAAGAAGAGACTACATATGCAGTAGTTGATGATGATAACAACACATTAGATATAAACGAAGAGTCAAAAAATGAAGAGAGTAAGGAAGAGACTGTTGAAACTGAAAATGTTGAAACTGAGGAAAGTGAAACAAAAGAAGTAGAGAGTGAAACAGAAGTTGAAGTGGAAACAACTTTAGAGACAAATGAAGAAACTTTAGAAACAAAAGAAGAAGGAAAAGAGACTGTTGAAGAAGAGAAAGAAACATCTAAAGAAGAGACAGAAAAAGAGGTAGAAGAAGTTAAAGATGCTACCGAATCAGAAATCGTATATAAAGTTGTAAAAAGATACATAAGGGCAACAGATTCTTTAGTTGATGATTTTATGGAGCATGATTTCAAAATCAAAAAAATCTTGCTTGAAAGTAAAGATGCTTCTTTATCAAAAAATATGGCTCCAGAAGAAATAGATAAAAAATATATTAAGAGAGCAGTAAAGGTACTTGTAGAAGACCAATATGGAAATGAACAAGTAATTCGTGTAAAGGCAAATTGGGATTACAACTTTTATGTTCTCGGAGATGAGAAATCAGAAAAGTTAAAAAAAGAAAATGATGAGAAGTTAAAACAACTTGTATCTGATGGCATAGAGTTAAAGTGGGATAAGAGTGAAGATGTTATAGAAGATGAAGAAGTTTCATCTTATGGTAGTGAGTCAAATGAAATGAGTGATGTGGAAAAAGAAATATTAAAAAGAAGGGCATTGCTCAAAGAAGAGTATTTTGGTGTTGTAAAAGAAGACAAAGAAGAAGAGTCAACATCCCTTTCTATCAATGATGAAGAAGAAATAGAAGAAGATTTAGGTTTTGTAGAAGAAGAGGAAGAAGTCATATACGGAGCAGAAGCTGATAAAGATGAAATTGACTCTGAAGAAGCAGCAGAAGATAAAAAAGAAGTTATTATATATGAAGATGAATATATTGAAAATGGAAAAGTAGCAGATGAAGAGTTAAATTTAGAAAATCCTATAAAAGATGATGCCTTATCTGATTATATAAGCGAAAACAAAAAAGATGCAGTGACTGAAGCTGTTCTTAATATGGAAGAATTAGCTGTTAGCTTACAAAAAGAGTTGAAAAAAGTATATTCAAAATCAAATGTGACAATAGATGATGATATAATAGATGAAATGCCAGTTGTAAATTTGTATGGTTCAGTAAGTGAGCATGAACATCCATATTGTGGACTTGCGAGCTGTGATGGATACTCACATCTTAAATATGGTAAAGAAGAGGGGACAGCAGTTCAAGACGAAATACATGAGACACAGAATTTTATATATTTGCCAACAGTAACGGAAGGTTCTGTAACTCTTACAACAGATGATGAAAATATAATAAAAGGTTATTTGCAACAAGGGGCAGTTGCTCTTCAAGCTGATTGGGTTATAGATAGGACATATACAGTAAATGATAATATATTTATATGTTTAAATGGACACAACATAATATTTAAAAATGACAATAACTATAAAGGTATAAATCCATCAGGAACTGGGGATGAATATAACCCTGGTGCTATAATAGTTGATGCAAGTATTTATGCAAAATTCAGTATTTGTAACTGTCAAAATAAAGTAAGTGAAGTAAAAGCATTTAATGATGGGGCAGACCTTAAAGATGAGTTTGTGAGAATAAAACCTTGTGTAGAAGTTCGTTCACTTGGTAATGCATACATTTTTGGCAAGGCTATAGATGACAAAACAAACAATTTAATTATTAAGAATATATATCAAGATGGTGGTTCTAAAAAGATAAATAGCGCTGATGAATATAACGAAGAAACTGTAGATAAAGATATAGATTTTCACTATAATACTTATCCTGCATTTTTATATTGTGCTCTAAAAAGTGAAGATTCAGTCACGAATATAAGACAAGTTAGAATTTGTAATGTTGATGCAAAAAATTTAGTTGGTATGGCAGGGACTATAGTATATGCGAAATATGTAAATAGTTTTGCTATGGTAGATTGTCATATAGATAACTGTATCGCAGTAAAAGGAACTGTTTGTAATATAGAATATTACTCAAGTGAAGGAGCAAATAATGATAATGCTATATTACTTGGCACAGAGGTTAAAAATTCATCAAATTATTTTGGGTATGATTTTAATAATAAAAGTACTTATAGCCAACTCGGACATGTAGATTATTGTGATGTTTTGAGTGATTATGTGGACGATGACAAACTCGCTACTTTGAGGGATAAGTACGATGCAGTTGTAGGTAAAAACCCTAATGGCTTTATACTACTTAAGGGCTATACATCAATTGAGAATGAGATAGTTCGTCAATTTAAGTATAATACTTTTGAGAATAATAAAACTTATGGAACTTGTAGTTTATTCCACTTTAATAGTAAATCTGAGAAGGGGACACATTTTTTAAATAATAAATTTACGAATAATAAATCAATAATTGCGACAGCTAGCAATATGGATTTGGTATACATTTACGACATTGAAAAGATGGAGAGGGGATATATAATTAATGATGCTCCTAAAAATGAGTTTAAATTAAACCCTTATTATAGTTCAGCATTATGTGTTACATTTTCAAATCCCGTTTACGATCATGTTTTCGATAATTTTTATGGTGATATAAATATATATGAGAATGTATTTGAGAATAATGATTCAAGATTTGGAATGTTCGGTTCTGCTGGAATTACATTTAGAGGAGTAAATACTGTAAATATAAGTAATAGAGCTGAATCTAATATTGTAAATGGCGATGTATTTAAAGGAAATCAATCAAGTCATAGAGGTGCTGCAATTGCATTTATGGGAGTTAATAATGTAAATATGGCCGCTACAAAAATTATATCAAATACTATAGATATATATAAAAAATTGAGTAAGTATGAAGCTAAGAATATTTCGCCTGAATCTGAAGGTAGTACTTCTGAAACTCTTGGTGGAGCTGAAGTTCTTGGTGGAGCTGTATATTTTGAAAATTGTAATGATGTAGTCATTGGTAATAGAGGTGTGGATTCTGAAAAATTTAAAGTTTTATTTGAAAAAAATAATATAAAAGTTGATAATTTAGATCTTACGTATAATAAATATCCAGCAGTGGGTGGTGTTGGCCTGCTTATGAGAAACTGTAAGACAGTAAGTTTGTATGGGACAAAATTTATAGAAAATAGTTATTATGAGATGAGAACAGATAATGTAAAATTATTAGTTGGTGGTGGTCTTTTTGTAAGAGCAAAAAAAGGTTTTACTTCAAATTTGAATATATATGGAAATACATTTGAAGGAAATAGTGCACAAGCTGGTGGTGGTATATATGTAGAAAATGTAATATTAACTGTGGCTGATTTTCTTAACTATAAAAATAGAAATAAGTTCATAAAAAATACTGCTTATGGAAAATCAAATAATAGAGATTATGCAAGAGGTGGTGCTATATTTATTAACCCAGGTTATGTGACTCAAGAAACTAAAATAACTTATGCTGACTTTGGCGATGATACAGATGGTAACTATGCAAAATTTGGTGGTGGCATATATGTATCAGAAAATTCAGTAGATTATTATTATGGTCTACAAACAAAATATAAATACAAAGTTGATGCCTTACACAAATTAAATATGACGAATGTTTCATTTAAAAATGCGAAAAAAATAGAACCAATCAATGCTATGCATGGTGGTGCTATATATGGTGAACATGCAGATATATATATATATGAAAAAGTAGAAATCAAAAATAATTACAATGCGATATATATAAAAGACAGTTCTATATTTACAATGGAATATTCTGAAACTTATGGTGCTATAAATCAAGGTAAAGTTATAGAGACACCAGATATTTCAGAGAATAAAGGAGAATATGTATTTGGATTTAGTTTTGGAAGTACAAGTCCTATAAACCCATCAAGTATAGTTACTTATAATTTATTTGGTGGTGGTGTAAAGAATAATACAATGGAAGTAGGAATTACTGACTACAAAATACCAAAGGCTTCAGGTTATAATGCTGGAATATTTGGATACTATGGTTTGAAAGGAGAAAATAGACCAGAAGGTCTTAGAATAAATGTTAATATCGCTGGAGCATTAAATGTACTTGACAACAAGAGAGGAGAAGTATTGCACAACATACCTCTTGAACAAGGAGAGAACAAGTGGCTTAAATTGTCAATGGGTGCAACAGTAGGAACAACAGATTATCAATTAGGATATACCGCTAAAGTAGCATTTACACCTTTTGATGTAGAACCACTTGGAACTGCTACTGGTGCGAAAGGGTATAGGCTCTTTAGTGATGCTGAAGGGACATATAAAGAAGATAGTAAATATCATTATTGGACAGATATAAAAGATGTAGATAAAGGAGGTTCTCCACAGTCTGTATTTAGAAACGACAGAAATAGTGATACAGATGACTCTCGTGCACCTTTCGTTAATCCAGAACAAATGATTTTCTTTGAAAATGAAGCAAATCTTATTACATATGAGTTTGATATGATAACTCATCCTGATATGCAAATCGCTTCACAAAAAATATCTGCAGGCTCTACACTTTATAAGCCATTCAAACCACAATCAATAACTGATGAAGGAGGTATGCTTACAAACGAAGAGCATACAGTTAGAGCTCTTGATATAATGGGTAGAGTAGATGATGACCAAACTTTTGCTCCTTGGGATTTTGACAAGACAATACATATAAATGAGAATGTAGAAGAACAACCAACAAATTTATATTTGATATATCAATTACTATCACATAAACATAAAGTGTGTGGTGGAGAGAGTGAGAGTTGTAGCCATTCGGATGGAGCGAACCACTACGAAGATTATGGCTTCTTTGGAGATGAGTCAAATATGTTTGATGATGAGCATGCTTCTATAGAAGTAGCAGCAGCTCAACAATTGTTCTATGCATTTTATTATCCAAAATATATGTATGTTCTAACACAAGATGTAGTAATACCAGAAAAGATATATGGAAGAGATACAAAAACTTTCATACAAAAAATGATTGATCAAAAAGGTGGCATAAAGAATTTAAAACTATGTCTAAACGGCTATAAATTGACAATAGCAAATGGAATATCAATGTTTAATCTTATTGGAGATAGTTATATTTGTGATTGCTCATTAAATACAACTGATCATCATGCTGGTATTGATTTTGATGGGACAACTGTTTCTTCTATGGGAACTTCACTTGTTACTTTTGGAGAGAGTGGTGGAGTTTCTAATCTTAGCATATATGGAACACAAGATTTGTATGACAAAATAAAAATTGAGAATTTTAAATACAGTGCTGGAAATGGTGCCAATGGTATAATAAGACAAAAAGATTCAAGTGTCAGTGGAAAACTGTATATTGAATATACAGAATTTAATAAAAACGAATTAGCTGGGACAATGATAGAGAATAAAGGAAGTGTATATTTAGATAATGTAGATTTCAATGAAAATAAAATCACAAACAGTGGAGTAGAATATAGCGATAATAAAGACACAATGTTTGACAGAGCTGTTGCTGTGGTAAAGGCAAGAGATGATGGCTCAAATATGGAGCATGAGTTTAATCAAACTAAATTTATAGGCAATGTAATAGAAGAGGAATACGGTTCTGTAGTTCTTTTAAATGAAAGATATAACTTAACAAGTTTAAATATAGAAAAAAATGTCATAAAGGAAAATCAAACAAAAGGATTTTTCTCTGCTTTAACACTTGCAGGAAATGACAATAGAGGTGTGTTCAACATAATAGAGACTGAATTTAGTAAAAATGTTGGTGGCGCACTTATGATAGAAAATTATAACAATGTGTCAATAGCAATTAGTAATATTGAAAAATGTAAATTTGATGGAAATAGTTTAGTGTTAAATGAAAACTCAAAGAGATTTGGAGGAGGAGCTGTATATATATCTGGTGTAGGAAATCCAGAAGCTGACCCAGGTCAAATAGTTTTCACAAGAAATGAGTTTACTAACAATGAGGTAAAATATAGCACTGCTACAACAAACGATAAGAGTAAAGGTGGAGCACTTTATATAAGTAATTCACAAACAATAGAGTCAGATAATGATTTATTTAAGGGCAATGTTGCAAAATATGGTAGTGCAATTTATGACAACCAAGAAGATATAGAAAATATGCCTTTTGCTATACAGAGAAAATGGAACAAGACAACAATAACAGAAAATGGTAATGGTAGCACAGAAGGTGCATATTATATAAATATACCTGTTAGCAAAAATATTACTGAAGAGTTCGTTGACCTTTCTATGACAAAAAATAAGGGTGAAGTTCCAGGTTTCTATGTAGAAAATGTATATGACGGAAATTCAATAAAGATAGAAGGAACTTCAAAAATCACTGAAAATGTTGGTGGACCAATAATATATGTAAAACCTACTGACAGCAGTAAGCATAATGGAAATATAGATTTTGATACAGATAACATAAATATAGCAAGTAACTCTGTAGGAGATAGAAATGCTATAGAAGTATCTGGTAAAGATGTAGATGGCGATAGTGCAGTGGACGGAATTACTACTATGAGATTTAGTGGTATAGTTCGTATAACAGCAAATAAAAACAGTAGTGGCGAAGAGTCAAATATAAGAGTAAGTAAAAATTTAGTTTTAGATGCATTTAATAAAAAATTAAATGCTACAAAAGTTGATGGAGAGTATAGGTCAAAAATAGGTGTAAATACTACAACAGCTATACTTGATTATGTTAAAGATGAAGCAAATGGTAACTATGGTGAGATAAATATGTTCACTTGGACTCCAGCAGTTATAAACGGTTTCTCATCTTCTGGAATTTTATCAGAAGAAGTAGTTGTGATAGATGAAAAATCAAAATCAACTGACCCTGAGAAAGATATAGTAGTTTTCAAAGGGACTAAGGACCAACTCGCTATAGGTTATAAAAAGAATACAAAAGAAATAAAGGCTTATTTAAGTGATACAGAAGTATATAAGAAAATGCATGTGAGACTTTACAATACAGAAGTATATCTCGATAATTTTGCTGACTTAAGTACACTTAGAACTCTAATACCAGAAGAGTATAGAAATAATTACGGAGATGTGACTCCAGCTGGTTGGATGTCAACTAATACAAGTTTCAATTTTGTAACTTGGAGTTTCAATAGCACAAAATACATAGCAAAAAATGATACAAACGAAGGTAGCGATGTATATGCTTTGTGGCAAACAAAACATGGACACACATCAACTAATGTTACCAATAGAGATACTTCTACAGATTGGTTTATAACATATGATGAAAATATATTATTCCTTGATTTAGATAAGAAGTATGTCCTATCAAAAGATATTGTATTAGACAATACTATTACAGATACTGTTGGCAATTATACTATTTGTATGAATGGCTATAACATGACTACAAAAGATGGCATATCTCTTGTAAATCTTACTGACAATACTAAACCTTTAGGCTTTAGCATTATAAATTGTAAAGATACAGGTATATTAAACCCAACGGATTTGTCAGATGATACTATAGAAAATAAGACACCATTTATAAACTTTGTAAGTTCAAGTGAAAATGATGCTTGTAATTTAAACCTTACAAATATTAAAATGAATAATTTCAATTATAAAGGTGAAAAAGAGGGCGCTATAATTCATATAGAATATGGAAGACTTAACGCTAAAGATTTAGTGATTGTGAAAGACACAAACACAAAGAAAATATATTCTGAAACATCTCTAATATATACAAAAAATGGCTTATCTGATTATAATGGTCTTACTATAAAAGACATAGATGGATTAAAAGCAAAAAATGGAATTTTATATGTAACACTTGATAATACATATAGAAATGTAGCAAGAGATGCAGGAACTACAATATTTAACATTGCAGGAAAATTAGAAATAGAAAATAACAAAATAAACATTGAAGGTGTAGAGAGCACAGGTAAGGATAATAATCCTCTACCTAATATGTCACTATTTAGATTTGAAAATATATTATCGCCTGTTAAAATTGATGTAGAAACAGAATCAAAAATAACAAATAATGAAGTTGGCTCTATATTCTTGTTAGATGGTGTATCTCAATTTACACTTAAAGGTAGAGAGAGTGCAGAGAATACTCCAACATTAAAAATAACAGACAATAAGTGTATGATGAATGCAGTTATAAAAATAAAAGAGAACACTGAAACAGAGCAAGTTGTATCTTCAGAGTGGGTTGATTTAAAAAACAACCATGCGACATATTTAGGCAGTGTCCTTCAATACATATCTGATTATCAAAATGAAAAAGGAGTTTCTGCTTCATTTAACAATGTAGTATTTGAAGGTAATGAGACATCAGGTATTTACTATAAAGGTAGTGATGGTTATGCTGCAGGTTCTACAAGAGGTGGTGCTATATTTATAGGTAATAGCGACACAACTAATGTTAAAGGAACAATAAAAAATACATTGAGCATAACAAATGCGACATCTATAAAAAACAATAAAGTAGTTCAAGCAAATTATTTAGAGAAAACAGATGAAAATGCACTTGGAGGTGGTGGCTTCCTCTATGCACAAAGGACAAAAGTTACTATTGCTCCAAGAGATGGTGAGACTCTTGACATAACAGGAAATACAGCAGAAGTTGACAATGGAAAAAGCTTTACAAAAACTTTGGCAGCTGATAGTTATAATGAGCAGTTAGCACAAGGTGGTGTAGCTGTATTATCAAATTGTATATTTACTCTTGGTGGAAGTGGTACTATAAATGTAAAAAATAATAAAGCAGATGAAGTAAGTGCTTTCTATGTAATATCAAATTTATTTGGTGCTATAGTAGAGGGCGATGTATCTACAGACAATATATTTAACATCGGAAGCACAGAGAATAGTGAAAATGGTGTTGTAAATATAACAGCAAATGAAGATAACAAAAATGGCGGAGCTGTAAAAATAAAAGGATATATGAACCTTGCTTTCAACAATACTATTGTGATTGCAACTAATAGCACGACATTATCAGGTGTTCCTTTTGTTCGTAACTTCTATGCAGTTGATAATGTATTAAGAGAGACATTAGGAGTATCAAGAAAAATATTGTCTGGGTTTAACTATGACAAGAGCTTCATAAGTGGAGACAGTGAGTATGCAGATGACTATATAGCTACAGGGTATTTGACAAGTGAGTTGTCAAAATTAGGTAAAATATTCCATGCTGATGATGCAGTAAACGATATAGTTTATTCTACAGATGATGAAGAAATGGTTAATAAAGTAGTTCATATAGGTAATAGCCGTATGGAAGTCCGTTTCATATTAGGTCCTGGTGTTACAGCAAAAAATAAAACAGACCAAGGAACTTATACAACAAATACAAAAGATGATACAACAAGAGAACCACTTATAAATGGATTTATAAAAGAGATGAATCAGTCAGCTATGTATTTTGCAGCATCTCAACTTAAAAATCCAACTAATGAATGGGAGATAACTCGTAGTGGTTATACACTTGAAGGATGGGTTACTTGGATATACAATAAAGACAATGATGAGAGAAGAGAGCTTGGAACAATTAGCGATTTTGAAAATCAAAAAGTATTTGGAAAAGCTGCCGATGGAACAGTTCTCAATGTATATGCAGTATGGAGCAACAACGGATATAATAACAATTTAAGAGCTTGTGGTGATACAAGTTGTAACCATGAAAATGGTGCAACTCATAGTGTTATGACAAAATGGATAGAAGTTGTTAGACAAGAAACTTTATATTATGAATCTACAGATATGAATAGAACAGGGTTTTATAATGACTCGCCAACAGGATATGTAGAAGTAGATATGGCTTATGGCCCTATAAAGGCAAAAGTATTAAATGTATCTGGTATGCAAAAAACACCTTGGGATTATTCAGGATACGGTGGAAATCCTGTAATGCTCGTTGATAAAAATACTTTTGTAATATTAGTAAATAAAAAACATCTTTTAGAAAATGTTACTCCTTTATTTGTAGACCATGACATTATATTGTCAGTAAAAGCAAAAGAAAATGAAACAGACAATTATAAAGAGATAAATGATAGTGTAAGCATAAAAGACATTGGACCTGGTATTTACTCTGGTTCTGCAGTTTTAGATTTAACAAGCACTCCACAGATAAAATATGCAATAGGTGGTCTTAGCAGCAATCTATATCAAGGTTCAACTGATGTAATAGATGAGTCTCTAATGACAGGTTTTGATGTTATAAAATCTGAGGGAGGGACAGTCCAAATCTACGGTGCAAAAGATAGACACTTCAATTTAGGAAGATTTGGTTCAACAGGGTTTAATAAAATTATAAAAACTAAAAATTTAATTCTTGAAAATGCAGACTTTGTCAGAAATATCAATATGCAAATAGAAGCAGAAATCGTAGGTGTAAATATTTATGACAGTAATATGTATTTGAATAAATTTGTTACGGCTTATCCTGCAACAGACAGTGTGACAGATTATCGTATGTTATATTCACTCATAAAATTAAATAAGAGTACTGGAGCAGGAGAGGGCAAGATGAAGAAAATATTGGCTTACAAGAATACTGTGGGACAATATATATATTTAGATATGCCAACTCTTACAAATGGACAAAACTTGAATTTAGATTTTTCAAAGACAATAAAGAGTGGCTCTTTAGAGATAACAGGTGCAAAAGAAAATGCTGTGTTTAGTGTAAATAATGAAGCGGGAGTAAAACTCGATACAGCACTTATCGCTTCAGGTCCAAATGATGACACAACTGTAACATCAAATACTTCAAATCCACTTATTACAGTTTCTGGTACTATTGACAAGAACTATCAAGGAAGTGAATATTTTGACTACATAATTGATGCTTATGGTGCGAGCCTTACACTTGCTTCAGGTTCAACTATAAAGGACAACACAGTAGAAAAAGACTTGATAAGAGTTGCACACGGAAGAAAGAATTTAAGTTTCATAGCAGACCACACTACTATCACAGGCAATGTTGTGACTCCAAATGGAGATAGTGAAAGTCAAGGATATGTCATAAGAAGAGAGAGCCCACAAACTTCAGAAGATAGTATACATGACACAGTTATAAAAAATAATATGGCAAAATATGCATTCTATAATGTGGCAGTTTCTGGTATGAACAAAGTTGAATTAGGTGGAAAAATTGAAATTTATGAAAACTTTAATATTGCAAATGAGGCAGCAAACTTTGCAGTGACTGACCATCAATCAACTCAAACTTTAGTTTATAGCACAGAAAATAAATTAAATTATAAATCAAAAATTGGTGTATCTGTTTTAGTGGGAGGAAGAAGAATAACAGATAACGAAGGATACATTTCATATAAATCTTGGACTTCTGACATGAGGGCAGAAAATAATGATGAGGCAGAAGACATCGGTGGAACTACAGATAGTGTATTTATATCTGATGATGATAACTATATAGTTTATAAGACAACAACTAATGATATAAAAGTTATAAAGAAAAGAGATAAGAATAAATATGTAGAAGTTCACTACGAATATTATGCAGAGGTTGAAGAAACATTTGACTATCAATATGTTGCTGTTGGAGCATCTCCTGACCACCCTGGTGTACCTGTATCAAAAAAAGGAGAGACATTTGTAGGTTGGTACACAAGTAACAATGAAGACAGTGTAGAGTTTGACTTCACAGGCTCAACTACACCTGTAAAAGCTGTAAATAATATAGCAACAATGTATGCAATATGGGATAGAGAAGTAAAAATAACTATTCATAGAAATGGTTCTGGTTCTAAAGTTTTAGATGATGGAACAAGAATAGAATATGGAAACATTATACCTAGTGATTCACCATTTAGTGTAGATAAGGATGTTGTATATGTAGGTAGAATGGGAGATACCCTTGATACAATTATTGATAATGTAACAAGAGGAACTGAAAATTATGATGCTTATACGATTGACGATAATGGCAATAGACTTCAAAGCATAACGAGCATAGTAGAATATAGAAGAGATGGGACAGCTTGGTCTGTAGATGGCTGGTGGACAAAAAATGGTTGGAATAATGGTGCAGGGGATCAAGATTGGGGAGAAAAATATGACCCTACATCTGGACAGATAATAGTAGAGACAGCTGATTATTATGTTCGTTGGGTTGGTAGAGATGTAACACTATATCTAAATCTTCAAGACCACAGTGTAGGTGGAGATGACTTCGGTTCTACAGATGCAGAACTCGTAGAAGGAACTTATGATGAAGATGATAGTACAGGAAGCCCAGTAGTTACACTTCACTATTTGACTACAATAGATAAATTGCCAGAAGTAACTCGTTCTGGATATAAATTCATAGCTTGGCACAGTTCTCCAAGCGAGTCATTTAGTGATAATAATATAATTAAAGCAGGACAATACTTAGCACTTGAAGGTGCAGAAGGTAGCGATACTCTATATGCAGAGTGGGAGCCAATAAAATATACAGTAATGTTTATGCCAGATGAAAATACAGACGAGTTTACATTTGCTACTCCAACTCAAGTTTTGACATTTGATAAAAAAGAAAAATTAGATAAAAATAGATATACAAGAATAGGATATGAAAATAGTCACTGGGATTATTTCTCTGAAGAAGTAACAGAAGATAGACAAATTCCAAATGAACATGTTTTCAATGAAGAATCTTGGGATAACTTAATTGGTGTAGATGGTGCTGTAGTTAAGTTGTATGTAAATTGGCAACCACAAAATTTCACACTCACATTTGCACTTAATGATAAAGAAAAAGGCGATGACAGAATTTCAGAAGGTTACTATAAAGGAACAACAACAAGTGAGGATGCTGAAGAAGCATTTAGTGAAGAAGAGGGGACACCAGTTCACTATGGGGAGAAACTTGGCAATATAGGTGACCTTCCTACACCTACTCGTGAAGGATATCAATTTGCTGGTTGGTGGACAAAGAATGATGGAACAGGGCTTAATGTAACAAAAGATACAACTTATGATTTTGAGTCTGCTACTTGTGTAAATAGTGATGGAGCAAAAATAGCAACAAGCAGTATAGTATATGCAAAATGGATACCAAACAAATATAAAATTGTATTTGACACAAATAGTATGGAGACAGAAGGTTTAGAAGCAGAAGGAGAAATGGAAGAGGTTGAAGCATTGTTTGATAAACCTGTGACAATACCTGCAAACAAATTCAAGAGTAAAGGTTTCACATTCAATAAGATGACTTTTGAAAATGACGACAGAGGTATTGTATATGATGTAAATAATAAGGGTAAAGAATTAGTAATAGATGATAAGACAGACCTATATAACTTTGGATACAATAGAGAGAACCTTGGCATAGCAACAGGTGCTGAGATAGTTTTATATGCAAATTGGACTATACATACATATAATTTGAAATATGTAGGTAACCCACCAAACGGTAGGGAATTATCTCCTAATTCAAATGACTACATAGTAGAGGGCATAACTTATGCTGAAGATGTTGAGTTGATAGATGCAGAAGATAAATGGGCAGTAGAAGGATATGCATTTGATAAGTGGACATTAGTAAAAGATATTAAAAATGCTACAGTTTCATATACAACTGGAGATGTATTAAGTAAATTGGCTTCAATTACACCAGATGATGACACTGTAGAGACATTCTCTTTATATGCACAGTGGGTAAAGAATCCTTACTTCATTTCATATAATGCAGGAGAAGCAGGAGGTGGAGAGGATACTGTAGAAGGCAGTCTTAATACTCAAAGGTTAAGTGTTGATGATGATAAAGTAGCACTTTATCCTGTGAGTGGTGGTAGCTATACTAACCTTGACGGAACAGTTGTAGATGCTGGACCTGGTTTTAGTGTTGTAGGTTACACATTTGACTATTGGAGAGATACAGAGACAGGACTTACATATGTAGATAAAGCATCTGTAAGCAATATAAGAACTGAAAGAGATTCAGAGGCAGAGTTTGAAGCAAATTGGAAACCAAATACATATAGATTAAAATTTGATAAAAATATTCCAATATCATCTTTAAGTGGAGCTACAAACGAAGCAGTAGGAAGCAACTACTATGAGATGTTACAACAAAATAAAACTTATAACCCATCAAGACCAGCTTCAGTTGAACATTCTGGTCAAATGATAGAATACCCAACTGATGTAACAGTAGATTTGATAGATAGTCAAGATGACCCTCAAGTAAAAATAAATGGTTACATCATGACAGGTTTCGTAGGACAAGATGGTGAGGTATATAGAAGTGGAACTGATAGCACATTTAACAGAAAGGCTGGAACTTCTTCAGTAGCAGATAGCATATATGAATTGAAATACACATGGACACCAGGGTTATTCAGTTTGGAACTTAATTATAACGACAGTGAGACATCTCCTGTTGAAGATGATAGTAAAGACAGCATAAAAGCTTATTATGATAGAACTTATGATTCTTATGAACCATTTGTAAAACCAAGAAGAGCAGGGTATGATTTTGTAGGTTGGACTTTAAATAAGGCTTATGGTCCAAAAGAAACTCCAAGTGCAGAAGATTTGATTAGCACGAAGAGCATACTTAGAAAGTATAATGCAGACCCTACAGATGAAGAAACACCAGTTGATACTTTATATGCTTATTGGATACCAAAGAAATATAACTTGACAGTAAATGCAAATACTTTAAATGGTCAAGATGGTTACTACAAGATAGCTACAACTACAAATGCAGAAGGCTTTACAAAAGAGTTGACATACAACATAGTAGCAGAATTTGAGCAACCAATAGGCAACCTAGATTCTGCTTACTTACAAGGTTATAAATTTAATAGATATGACAAGAGTAGAGATGGCGATGAAGAAGAAGTTACAAAAGATACTCTTTATTGGGCTATAGAAGACCAGACAATATATGCTATTTATACTCCTATAACATATAAAGTTGTATTTAAAGCATCTGCTTCAGATGTAGATGGCAGATTTGACGATTTGACACTCACATACGATGGAGACCCATATCAATTACCTACTATTGACGAGTCTGTTACTATCACATCTGACACAGTAGGCAATATGACAAGAAAAGGTTATACATTTGTAAAATGGGAGCACACAAATAGAGTAGCATCTCCAAATAATATCAATACAAGCAAAGCACAATATTATGAAAATGAAGATGAAGTAGTAAATCTTGCTGAAAATGAAAATGATGTTGCTGAACTCAGTGCTATGTGGAGAGAGCATAATTATACTATAATTTACGATAGCAATGCTCCAGAGTCACCAGATGCTTCATTTACAAACAATGTAACAGGGACTATGGAAAATGTGACACTTCCTTATACAAAAGAATACACTATGCCAGTAGCTTCATACAGCATAGTAGGATATAAATTTATAGGTTGGGCTAATACAGCAAATGCAAAAACACCTCTATACAAAGCAGGTGAAAAAGTATCTAAACTTGCAAGTGGAGGCTGTGGTGATGACAATGACAATGAAGAGATAACAATGTATGCTGTATGGGAAAATGAAGTATATACTATAACATTAAATCTAAATGATGCAGCTATGGGAAATGGAACAACAGATGCAAGTTATGAGACAGCAGGACAAAAAACTAAAATAAGCATTGCTTACGATACTCCTTATAGAGATGCATATGTATTAGAAGGAACTAATAAAAAACAACAAAATATTGGTGTCATTGAAGTTCAGGGCGACCAAGATGTAAAAGCAAAAAGAGATGGATATAGATTTATGGGTTGGTCTGATATAGCAACTATAGCTTATGCAGAAAGAGCAAGAAACTTGATAAGTTATGATGAAATATATAGACTTGCAACAGACAGCGAAGCATATGCTGTATGGGAAAATAATCAATACACTATGACATTTGAAGCAAAGACAAGAGTGTTCGGTGCAGAAGAACCAGAGAATCCAGCTAATATGACTGTTTGGTTTGATATGCCTTATGGTGAAAATGAGATAAGCGGAAGTAAAAACCTTCCAACTATGACTTTCCCACCATATACATTTGGAGGTTGGTTCTTTAAGAAGGATGCAGATTGGGATTTCACATCGCCAAATGGATCACCAACAGATGTTACAAAGATGATACTTAATACTAAAAAATTAACAAAAGAAAATTTTGATACTATAGATGAAAATGGCATTATAGATGTATATGCATATTGGGGCGGAACACTATTTAATATCGTAATGGATGCTAATGGTGGTAAAGTGTATGATGAACCAACAAATACTATGGCAGACAAGACAACTACAACTGCTATACATCAACTTCCTATAAAAGACGGACTTGGACATCTATATACAGAAGATGAAGAAGTAACTATAAACGGAGTTAAACAAAAGAAAGTTAATAGGACAGGATATACATTCAAAGGTTGGTGGAGTTTAAAAACAAAAGAATATCCATACAGTGCGACAGAAGATACACAAATAACAGATGATACTGTATATTGGAATGAAGCTACAGGCTCAACAGTTTATGCGAAGTGGGAAGCAAATCAATATGATGTTGCTTATGTAGTTAATCTTCCACAAGGCTCAACAACTACAGGAACAGTTGAGTATTCAAATGGTGAGTTAAATGAAGCAGGTCTCTTAAAGAACATAGAGTTGACTTATGACCAAGAGATGAGTGGAACTAATACATTTGCAAAAGTTGAGATGAAAGGTTATAAATTCCTCGGTTGGTATACAAGAGAGAGCAAAGATGACAATAGTGGTATTTGGTTAAGTGGTGAAAAAGCATCTCCATCATATATTTGGAAATATGAAGATATAAATAAAATATACGGTCAATGGGATGTAAATAGCTATGTGATAACTTGGGATATGAATAAAGGCGATGGCTCTACAGAACCAAGAATGACAAGTGGAAAAGCTACTACTTCTCAAGTATTTGATACAGAAATTTTAGCAACAAGTGCACCAAAAGTAGAGAGAGATGGATATACATTTGATGGCTTCTATACTAAGAAAGGTGTATGGGCTGGTGCCGATGGCTGGGATAGAGATTCAGCTGACAACAACGGTTGGGGAGATAGAGTAGATTTAGGAAAACTAAAATATGATATGTCAATAGTTGACTTAAATGGTGGAGAGGCAAAAGACAGCACTTTCTATGCGAGATGGATACCAAAAGAATATACTATTACATTTGATGGCAATAAAGGAAATTCTACTACAGACCCATATATAGGTGGAAAGAATACAAATGTAACTCGTAAGATATTATTTGACGATAGTTTATCAAGATATAGGTATGATAAAGAAATAACAAACACAATACCAAGTGGAGAGTGTGATATCAACTTCTATGATGATAATAAAGGTATAGCAACTCATTATGACAGAAATGATACTACACTTATAACTAAGACTGTTAAAGAAGGATATACATTCAAAGGTTGGAATACAAAAGCTGACGGAACAGGAGATTTCATAGGTGAAGGTATTGGGAAAGATTCTGAATATGTCTCTACTGCAAATACAACATATTATGCTATATGGGAAGCAAATAAGTATGTTATAAGTTTTGTAAAAAATGACAGTAGCGATGGACTTGGTTCTACAGCAGCGACACTTGGAAGTGAAACTGTTGAAGTTACATTTGACGAGAAAGTTCCTGAACTTCCAGAGGCAACAAGAGAAGGATATGAATTTATAGGTTGGTGGACAAATGAAGGATGGACAAGTGAGTATAATATAAATTCTGATGCACAGTTTGATAGAGATTGGGGTATGAAAGTAGCAAAAGATGTAAATACATATAACTTCAATGCTACAACTGGTATAGATTTATTGATTAGAAATGGCAATAACTATGCAGATAATATAACTCTTTATGCAAGATGGAAGAGAAAAACTTATAAAATTACATATAATGTAAATGCTTCTGATAAAAACAACGGTTCTACAGAAGGAAAGTTATATGTAAATAATGTTGAGCAAACAGGCACGAGCTACACATTAGACAAAGTATATTTTGACTTACCAGTAATATACGATAATGATGTGACTCTTACAAATAGGACAAATGTACCTACTGCAAAGAGAATAGGTTATGACTTTGCAAATTGGACAATTGGAGATACAACTGATATATTTGATATAAATACTTATGTATATGATACGACAGAAGAAAATATGCAAATAAAAGCTGAATGGACGAAGAAGACATTTACTATCAACTATGGTAGCAACATATATGACGAAGTAAAGGCACAACCTGGAAATGCTGCATTAAAATCACAACTTACACATAGTAGTTTAAATGGTGAAACAGATGTAGTTGATATACCAAACCCAGCTTATTTCACAGTAGAGTTTGATTCAGCTATGAGCAATTTACTTACAACGGAGAATTCATCTTCTGATTTGTGGCCAAAACTTAGGTCAACAGGAAATAGATATGGTTATACATTTACAGAATTCTATACAAAGCAAGGAAAAGAACAAGGAGTAAAATTAACAAGAGATACAGTTCTTAATAAAGATTTACTTAGTCAATTTAGCCAAGCAGTAAATATGGATACAAATAGTTTAGTTATATATCCAAACTGGAAGGCACATACTTATAAAGTAAGCTTTGAAAAGAACATAAATATACAAGGTGTAACACCAGAGACTATGCCTGACCTTGAAAACATATCATTCAACGAATTTAAAGAATTACCAGCTAATACTTTCAGCGAAGATGGATTTGAATTCTTAGGATGGAATGAGACACCGATAACAGATTATAGTGGAACAGTAAAACCAAAATATTATGTGGCAAATGGTGTAAACCCTCAGGTATATAGATTAGTGGCTGAAGACAATGGAAGTGCTACTTTATATGCTACTTGGAAGGTTGCAGAAATACCAATAACATATAAGAATGTATTTGAAGGTGATACAGTTCAAGAAGTTCCTTGGGACAAGGCAGCAAATAGCCATTTACCTTATTGGTTCAATATGATGGGCAATACAGATGGTGCTCTTCCGATCTGAGGCAGAACCAGAAGATGAAGACGAGCTGCCACTTCTGTAGTGGCAGCGAACGG
>CAMJKC010000005.1 GCA_946406305.1 uncultured Lachnospiraceae bacterium | reverse complement strand
CTGCTTGTTTCCCTGTCTCTTGTCTAACACCTACAGCATCATGGATGACAATTATTGCCAATATTACACTTATTGCAAATTCTGTACTTGAAATGCCACTAAAATATCCACTTGCTATTGCAAGTGATACTACAGTAGATGTATGTGATGATGGCATTCCACCAGAACCTACAACTCTTAAAAAACTCACTTTCTTCATAACCACAAAATCAATTATTACCTTTAATACCCCTGCCGTAAACCATGCTATTCCGGCTGTAATCAAAACATAATTATCTAAAATACTATATAAATTATTCATTGTTCTTCTCCTTTAATGCTATATCTTTCAATTCTCTTGCATTCGCTAAAACCGTCTCTGTTAAAACCTCATTTGAACCTATAAGTCTTCCTATTTCTCTCAACATACCATCACTATCAAGAGCCTCTATATCAGTTATGGTCCTATCTTCCTCTATTCGTTTTCTTATTACATAATGATTATCTGCCATTGCTGCAATTTGTGGTAAATGAGTTATACATATTACTTGATGATTTTTTGCTATCTTATTTAACTTATTTGCAACTTTGCCTGCTGTTATCCCACTTATACCTGCATCTATCTCATCAAAAATCAAAGTTTCAGTTCCATAGCTGTCTGACAGAATTGTTTTTATAGATAACATAATTCTTGACAATTCACCACCTGAGGCAACTTCTGCAAGATTTCTCATCTTCTCACCTTTGTTTAATGATATATTAAAATTCACATCATCATAACCATCAGTTGTTGGATTTTCTTTTTTATTGAAAATCACTTCAAAACGGACATCTAAAAAACCAAGATCTACCATTTCCTCAATTAGCCTTTTTTCAAAGACTAGAGCAGCTTGTTTTCTAATCTGACTCAAATTCTCACATTCTTTAAGTAAATTATTTCTCGTCTGTTCAACTTTTTTTTCTTGTTTCTCTTTTTCTATCTCATAGTTTGCCAATAGCTCTAATGTATTCTTCTTCTCATCTAAAGATTTTATCGCAATATCTACTGAGTTGTTATATTTTTTCAAAATATTTCTTATTAGGTTTAGTCTATTTTCTTTTTCAACTAATTTTTCTTCGTCTATATCATAACTATCTATTTTTTTATCAAGCTCTTTTATGTTATCATTTACTATGGCATCCACATCATATAGTGAGTCTAGAATACTTTTTATGCTCTCATCATTTTTTGTCGCTTGCTTTAATTCACTTATCGCATTGCCTATGTTTGCATTCTCTATAATATTTTTTGCAGCATACAAGTTTTCTACAATGTATTTTGCATTTGACAATATTTTATATTCTCTCTCTATTTCCTCTTCTTCGCCTTGCTTTAAATTTGCACTTTCAAGTTCTTCCACCTCATATTTTAATAAATCCATTTCCCTATATCTTTTGCCTTCATCCATATTAAATTTCTCTAACTTTTCATTTTCTACCTTCAATTCATCATACAAGTTTTTTATGATTTTCTTTTTCTCATAGGCTTCTTTCCCTATATATTCATCTAAAAAATCTATATGCCTGTTTCCCATCCTAAGTCCTTCACTATCATGTTGCCCATATATATCAACAAGCATTTCTGTAACTTCTTTTATTTTACTTAATGTGCAATTCATATCATTGATTTTTGCTATGTTTTTGTCTTTTGTAATTTTTCTATATATTATTACTTTTCCGTCATCATCTACTGGTATATCCATATTTTTTATTTTATTTAATATTTCATCATTTTTCTCACTAAAACATATAGAGACAATTGTATCTTCATTATCTTCTCTCATATACTCTTTGCTTGCTCTCTTGCCCAAAGCAAGGTTTATAGAGCCTATGAGAATTGACTTTCCACTTCCTGTCTCTCCAGTAAGCACATTTAAGTTATTCTTAAATTCTATGTTTGCTTCTTTTATTAAAGCAAAATTTTTTACACTAACTTCTTCTATCATCTACACCTCTACATTATTTTAATTCTAGACAATAAATTATTAAAAAAACTATTTTCTTCAAATGTTATAAAATCTACCATCTCTTTAGCTTTTTTTATAAAAATCTTATCACCTTTATCAAGTAAAAATTCTCCTTTTCCATCTACTCTCAAAAGTTGGTCATTGTTTTTTATTTCAACAAACAATTCCTTTTTATCATCAATGACTATACACCTGTTATTAAAAGCATGTGGACAAATAGGATTAACTAATATGCAATTAACATTCGGAGTAACTATAGGTCCACCTGCAGAAAATGAATATGCCGTTGAGCCAGTAGGGGTAGATATTATAAGTCCATCTGCATGATACACATTTTCCCACGAATTATATCCGTTAAACCCTACACTATACTTCCCTATCATACCTACAAACTTACTTCTAAAACTAAATTCATTTAAACATATATCTTTGCCTACTTCTTTTCCATCTCTCATAACACTGCAAAGAAGCATACTTCTCTTTACTATCTGAAAATTATTTTGCTCTATATTTTTTACAATCTTCTCTATATTCTTTATATTGTTTGTTATTGATAAGAAACCAATATGCCCAATATTTATTCCAACGATAGGCACTCCTATTTTTACTGCTATTTTTGAACTTTTAATTACTGTTCCATCCCCACCACAAGTCAACACAAATTTTATTTTTTGCTTTTTTAAATCAGAAATATTTATATTGTCAACTTCCGTCAAATCATAAAATATACACTTTGTGTTATTTTTTTTACAAACTATAGATATTTCACTTTTTACTTTATTCTTTAACTTGTTACTGTCATCTATTATGGCTATAAAGTTCATAGTTATCCTTCCAATTCAACTTGAGATTTTTTTACCACTTCACATATATATTCATCTGTTATCAAATTCTTCTCTTCTTTTTCTTTTTTAAAATACAATAAGTATTCTATATTTCCTTTTGGACCTTTTATAGGAGAGTAATCCAGAGCTATTGGATATATATTATTTTCTCTTACAAAATTTATAATGTCAATTATAACTTTAACTCTAAGTTTTTCATCTCTTATCACCCCATCCCCTACATTTTCTCTTCCTACTTCAAATTGTGGCTTTATAAGTGAAACTCCATAAAAATCATTATAAAATATTTTTTCTAATACAGGAAAAATCTTTTTTAGTGAAATAAAACTTACATCAATACTTACAAAACTTAAATCTCTATCGTCTATTATGTCTTTGTCTAAGTATCTTGCATTGACATTTTCAAAAGACAAAACTCTTTCATCATTTCTCAATTTATATGCAAGTTGGTTAGTTCCACAATCTACAGCATATACTTTTTTTGCCCCATTTTTCAACATGCAATCTGTAAAGCCACCTGTTGAAGAACCTATGTCTATGCAAACCCTATCCTTTAAGTCTATATTAAAAACCTTTATAGCTTTTTCTAACTTATATCCACCTCTACTTACATACATAAGTCCTTTTTCTCTATATTCAATTAGCGAATTTACATCTACTTTAGTTCCTGCCTTATCTTCTTTTTGATTATTTACAAATATAAGCCCTTCCATAATGGCGAGCTTCGCCCTCTCTCTACTTTCAAATATGTTTTTCTCTACGAGAAGAATATCAAGCCTTTCTTTTATATTTTTTTTGTCCATTATTTCTTTCTCTCTATAACATACTTCATAAAATTAGTATAAAGAAGTTTTTTATTTTCATCAAGCCCATTAAATTTAGATATGCCATATACCAAATTGTTTAAGCCTTGTTTGATTTCTTTTTTTGCTCCATCAATTCCCATCTCATCTACTACTGTCCACTTTCCATTCTTTTTATCTGAATTTTTTGGCTTGCCAATATCTTTTTCATTTCCCTCTACATCTAAAACATCATCAACTACTTGATATATAAATCCAAAAATTGAAGCACAAATTTGCACATATTCATCATTTTCAACAAATTCATCATCTTCTCCTTTTGCCATCTTATATCCAGTAAGTATAGAGTAGAAAAATAAAGCACCTGTTTTTAATCCATATATTTCTTTCATCTTGTTCTTGCTAATCTTTTTACCACTCGCCAAAACATCCATTGTCTCCCCTGCTATCATCCCATTATTTCCAGTGTAGTGGCTCAAATAGTATAATGAAATTTCTACCTTATATCTTAAATTCATTATGTTAAGCATAAAATCATAGTCATATAATATATCTTTACTTAAATCTTGATTCGCATAATTGATTTTTTCTTCATACTCAGATATTGCATCAAATAATCTATGTATCACATGAAACCCTTCAATGAGGAGGGCATCTCCCGCAAGTATCCCTATTGCTTCACCATATTTTTTCCATGTGCTCATCTTACCTCTTCTAAGTTCATCATTATCAATAGCAGGAAGGTCATCATGGACTAAACTAAAAGCATGTATCATCTCTATCGCCAACATAAAATTCTCTAAAATTTCTATATCTTTTCCATCAAAAAGATAAAATGTTAAACACATGAGCATCGCCCTAAGCCTTTTTCCATTTCCCAAAAGTGCATAGTCCATCGCTTCTGCTAACTGTTTTGGTTTTGCATTATAGTGTTCTTTTTCTATACCATATAGGGCAACAAAATATTTTTTGAAACTATTAATTAATTCATCAAACTTTTCATTAGGAAATGTTTTTTTATTTTTGTTACTTGATACATATTTAAGTGTGCCATCTAATACTTTAAAAAAATCATCTCTCTCTTTTATAGGGCGAGCAAAAATTCCAAGTCTTATTGTCTCATATTCAAAGTCATCAAATAACTCATCTTTAAAGTTTATGTCATCATAAGGTAAATAATCTTCTCTTGTTTGATTATTTTTTCTTCTTTTTTTTATTTCTTCTAATAGCTTCTTTCTATCACTTTCAGTTATTATTTTATTATTCATCCTCTTTCTGCTCCAAAATTTTTAACTTTTTTTCTACGGTATCAATATTCTTTTTTATATTAGAAATTACCTTAATTCCTTCCTCATAAAGTTCTATGCTATCTTCAAGTGTTATTTTCTCATTATTCATCTCTTCTATAATACCATCAAGTTTCTTAAATGCTTCATTTATATTTTCAATCTTATCTGTTGTTTTTTTCACTTTTTTATTATCTTTTTTCATAATTTTTTACTTCCTTTTCTAATACTTTAGTTTTTATATTTCCATCAAGCATCATTATATTTATTATACTTCCATTTTTAACTGTTTGCATCTTCCTTATCAATTTGCCATTTTCATCACTTATATAGCCCATCCCTGATTTTAATTTTTTTATAGGGTTCAATTCTTCAAATATCCCTATATATTTATTAAGTGATGTCCTACTTTCTCTACATTTATATGAAACTATAAATTCTATTTTATCTTTATAAGTAGATAGTTTTTCTCTTTGATTATTTACCATGCTATTAGGTGACTTACTCATTATTTCTTTCTTATACATTTCAATAGCTTCTTTTATATCTTCAATTTTTTCAGTGAGTATATCTCTCATTTCATCTTTATATGAGTTTATCTGTTCAATCAATTCTTCATAGTCATAAGTTGCAGCTTCTCCTGCTGCAGTAGGTGTTGCAACTCTCAAATCTGCTACAAAATCGGCAATGCTTACATCAATTTCATGCCCTACTGCAGATATTATAGGGGTTCTTGCATTAAATATTGCATAAGCAACTCTTTCATCATTGAAGCACCATAAGTCTTCTTTGCTTCCTCCACCTCTACCTACTATCATGACATCTAAATTCAATTTATCAAGTGTTTCTATTCCTTTTACTATACTTTCTGGTGCATTTTCTCCCTGCACCGTTGCTGGATATAAAACTATTTCAACATATGGATTTTTATTTCTCAAAGTTTTCTCTATATCTTTTATTGCAGCTCCATTTTTTGCTGTTACAACTCCTATCTTTTTACTAAACTCTGGAATGGGCTTTTTATACATGGCATCAAACATCCCTCGTTCGTTGAGTTTATTTTTAAGTTTTTCAAACTCCTCATAAAACTTACCTACTCCTACCTCTTCAACTTTATCTACATATATTGAATATGTTCCCATCTTTTCATATATAGATACTCTTCCTATTACTCTTATAAAGCTCCCTTCATTTATTAAAAAAGGTAATTGATTAAAGTTAGAAAAAATAATGCAAGATATACTTGCATTCTCATCTTTTAAATTAAAATAGTAATTGCCATGAGTATATTTTAAATTTATGACTTCTCCCTCTACTGCAACATTACTCAATATATAATCTTTAGCAATTAGCGATTTAATATACTTATTCAGTTCCGTTACTGTCAGAATTTTCATTTTCTATCTCAACATTAGTTTTATATACTTCGCCAAGCACTGCATTTACAAACCTATCTGCTTTGTCATCATTTCCATAAATTTGAGCAAGCATAACAGCTTCATTGATAGCAACTTTATGACTTATAGAATTATCATATAGCATTTCATAAACAGCTAACATCAGTATATACTTTTCACACTTTGGTATGAACTTTATATTCCAATTATGTATTGCTTTTATGAGTATCTCTGTTATTTTATCCTTATAAATATTGAAATCTTTTATAAATTCTTTAATTTTTTTTATCTCTTCTTTAAACTCTTCTTCGTCCCTATAGTCTTTTTTTACTCCACTCTTTTTTCTATCAAAATATCCCACTTTTTTATATTTGTTATAAAGTCTCCCTGTGTAATCATTTGTATCTTCTTCATCATCAAAAGGAAGGAGAGCAACATAATTATCTATTATCTCATCTAAATCATATTCGTCAAAAAAAGATAACATCATAATCAATTTGAATTTATGATCTCGTATCTCTCTCTTATTCATTACTTACTTCTACACCATCTACTCTAACAGAGACATTTGTCACCTCAATGTCAAGCATTGACTCTAAAGATGCCAGAATTTTTTCTTGAACTTCAGTGCATACAGTTTTTATGTCATAGCCTTCTTTAATATTTATAGAAAGTTTAACATTTACTCCATCATCTGTCTTTTCTATAACTACACCTTTTTTTAAATTATTACTCCCTATAAATGGCAATATATTTTTATTTATACCACCAGACAAATTTGCTACACCATCTACCGAAGTAGCACTTATCCCTGCTATTACTGCCATGCAGTCATCTGCAATTTTTACATTATACTCTAATTCTTTTTCCATAATCTTCTCCCATATAATAGTGATTATATCAAATTTTGTGACATTATACAAATTTTTATACTAACTAATTGCCTTTTCCCTTTACACATCAATAATTATAGGTATTATGAGAGGTTCCCTTTTTATATTTTTCCATAAATAATTGCCAACGGTATTAGTTATTTCTGTTTTTATTTTTTTCCAATCAGTTTCTTTATTTTCTTGCATATTTAACAATACGCCTTTAACCACTTCTTTTATGCCCTCTATCAATTCGGTTGACTCTCTCATAAATATAAAGCCTTTTGATATTATATCAGGTCCAGATACAAGTTCACATGACCTATGCGACAGTGCAAATGCTATTATAAGTATTCCACTGTTTGCTAAACTCTGTCTATCTTTTATGACAATGTTACCTACATCACCTACCCCTAATCCATCTACATATATTCCATTTGCTTGAACCTTACCTACGACTTTGGCAGAGTTTTCACATAACTCTAATATTTCCCCTTGGTCAAGAACTAAACAATTCTCTTTTTTTACACCTACAGATTCTGCCAAAGTAGCAGCCTCAAGCCTATGCCTATATTCACCATGTATAGGTATAGCATACTTAGGTGACACAAGAGTATATATCAACTTTATTTCTTCTGCACAAGCATGCCCAGATACATGAGTATCTTGAAATATTACTTTTGCATGTCTTCTTGAAACTTCATTTATAATTCTCGCCACTGCTTTTTCATTACCTGGTATAGGAGTAGAAGATAGTATTACCACATCTCCTGCTTTTATGTTCACTTTTTTGTGTGTGCCATTTGCCATACGAGAGAGCGATGCCATAGATTCACCTTGTGAACCAGTCGTTATTATTACCGTTTTTTCATCAGGATAATTTTTTAACATATCACTATCAATTAAGGTGCCCTTTGGTATATTGATATAAGATAACTCTGTCGCTATATTTATTATATCAATCATGCTTCTTCCTTCTATAGCTACTTTCCTATCATATTTTGAAGCCGTATCTATAACCTGTCTAACTCTGTCAACATTAGATGCAAATGTTGCTACTATGATTCTATCTTTTGAATGGTCATTGAATATAGCATCAAATGTCTTTCCTACAACTCTTTCACTCATCGTAAACCCACTTTTTGTAGCGTTAGTAGAATCTGACAATAGTGCAAGAACTCCCATCCTTCCAATTTCAGCAAAATGTTTTAAATCTATAGCATCACCAAAAACTGGAGTATAGTCAACCTTGAAATCTCCTGTATGCATAATAATGCCTGCTGGAGTGTATAATGCCAAAGCACAAGAATCAACGATGCTGTGATTTGTTTTTACAAATTCAACATATGAATTCCCAAGTTTTATAATATCCCCAAAGTCAACTTTATGTAAAATATTTGTATTTAATTTATGCTCTCTGAGTTTTCCTTCAACAAGGGCAAGAGTTAATTTTGTCCCATATATAGGCATATTAATTTCTTTTAACACATAAGGTATCGCCCCTATATGGTCTTCATGCCCATGAGTCAATACTAATCCTCTTATTTTATCCTTGTGTTGCTTTAAATATGTTATATCAGGAATTACCAAATCTATTCCAAGCAAATCTTCGCTCGGAAATGCAAGCCCACAATCTACTATAATTATATCTCTATCATCTTCAAATATCGTTATATTCATACCTATCTCATCAAGTCCGCCGAGAGGTATAATTTTTATTTTAGAGTCAGAACTCCTGCGATAGTGTTGTAAAAAGTTTCTATTTTTAGATATTATTTTTTCTTCATTTGTTTTATGTTGCCTAACACTATTTTTAAACACACCATCATTCTCTTCTACTACTTTTTTATTTCCTTTAATAAATTTTTTAACACCTTTGTCATGCAGAGTTTTTTTATTAAAATCATTTTCCTTTCTTTCATGTGTTCCACTATTTGCAATATTTTTTTTATAATAATCTTCAAAATTCATTTTCTTTGCATTATTCTCTGCATTACTATTTTGATTAAAATTGTTATTCACTTCCCACCTCACTATCATTTGTCAATACAATATCGTCATGTAACAAAATCTTTTTAAAAATTTCTCCTATCTCTTCAAATTCCTTTTCATCTTCAATTGTCTCATAATTGCCCTCTTTTTCACTTTCAAGAGATACATCTTTTAAAATGAAACAATTCTCAAATTCACTGTCACTGTCATTTTTTTCTACTACTAAAACATAAGTTATTCCATTAACAACTGTCTGTTCAAGCACTTCGACAATTACATCACCATCTTCTCCTTTCAAAGTGATGTAAAAATCATCATTTTTTTCCATTATTATCCTCCTTATATTTTTTTAATATTAAACAAGCCGCAACTTGGTCTATTTTTTCTTTCATTTCTTTTTTATCATACTTTTTATATGCAATAAGTTCTTTTGCATCTATTGTCGTCCACCTTTCATCAACCATTATATAATCAACATCTTTGATTCTGTTTTTTAATTTTTCAACAAAAAAATTAGTTTCCACTACTCTCTGCCCTTCGGTACCATCTGCATTAAGTGGTAAACCTATCACTATTTTTTTTATATTATTCTCTAACACAATATCACAGAGCTCATTAATACTTTTTCTCAATACATTTTTTCTTTTTCTATGTATAGTTTTCAAAGGGTATATAAAATCTACACTATCATCATATATCCCTATTCCAATTGTCAAATCACCATAATCTATACCAAGTATTTTCATAGTCAAGCCTCAACTACCAGTAAACCAAAATAATCCTTTTCCAAAACAGAAAAGTCAAAAAACATTATCACTGTCAAATTTATTCAAAATTATTTTTAAAGTATGAAGAAATAATTTCTTCTAAAAGTTCATCTCTTTCTACTCTATTTATTAAAGTTCTCGCATTTTTAAAACTCGTTATATATATAGGGTCACCACTAAGTAAATATTCAACTAATTGATTTACTGGGTTATGCCCCTTTTCTTTTAATATCGCATAGACCTGTGCAATGACTTCCCTTACATCTACCTCTTCATTGTCACTTCTGTCAAGTCTAATGATTTGTGTTTGGTCAATATTTTTTTCATCTAAATTCCCCATACTAAAACTCCTTATTTTATTTTATCTAATATACTACTTTTTTGCAAGTAGATAATTTTCTTTTTTTCCATATACTTTTACATTTATTGTTTTTCCTAAAAGACCTTTTATATTATCTATTCTATCATTTTCATCTCTCTCTACAAAAATCTTAAAATACTCTCTGTTATAGCCCACAAGATAATTTTCTTTTATTTCCTCTACAAGTATGTCAGTCTTTTTCCCTAAAAAACCATTCATTATCTCTTGCGATATAGAATTAAGACTTTCCAACATGATATTAGACCTTTCATTTTTTATACTTTCATCAATATCTATCATATTATATGCTTTTGTATTTTTTCTTTTAGAAAATTTGAATACATTTGGGTTATAAAACCTTATGCTTTTCGCAAAATCTAAACTCTCTATAAAATCACTATCTGTTTCCGTTGGAAAACCAACTATAATATCTGTAGTAATGGTAGCATTTTCTATATTACTTCTTATTACATCTACTGCTCTCTTATAATCTTCCTTAGTATAATGTCTATTCATATCTTTAAGAACTTTATCGCTACCAGATTGTAATGCCAAATGAAAACTTGGACACACTTTTTCTCTAATAGTATCTTGGTTTAATTTATTCACAAAGTCTATATTTATGAGCCGTGGTTCAAGCGAACCGAGCCTTATTCTTTCAATATTTTCATTTTCACTAATATTTAAAATTAAATTATATAATTTCTCTCTCGCAAATTCTCTCCCCTCTTCAGATTCATATGTCAAATTTTTTTCATCTATGCCATACGAACTTAAGTGTATTCCTGTCAAAACTATCTCCCTCGCCCCAAATGACACTGCTTCTTCTACATCTTTCAAAACAGACTCTATAGAATTTGACTTTACCCTACCCCTCAAGTAAGGAATTATACAATAAGAACAAAACTGATTACATCCGTCTTCAATTTTTATAACTTGCCTTATTTCTTTTTTTTCAAAGAAGCTCTCTTTACTACCACTATTTTCATTTATATACTTTGTTACAATCTTCGCTGTATCTTTCTTGTTTTCATTTTTTATATATATATCTATATTTTCAACTTTATAGTTAGGATTTGCATCGACAAAACACCCAATTGCAACAACAAGAGCTTTGTTATTTTCCTTTTTACACCTATTTAACATTTGCCTTGATTTTCTGTCAGCCACATTAGTTACCGAACAGGTATTCACTATATACACATCAGCTATGTCATCAAAAGGCACTTCTAAAAAACCCAAATTACAAAAATCTCTTTTAATTTTTTCCATTTCATAGCTATTAACTTTACACCCAAGATTTTTATATGCTATTTTTTTCATACTTCTACAAATATATCATTACTCGTTAGTTGAACTAACACAATACACACAGTTATAACTATACAGCCTGCCACCTGTAAAAAATTCAAACTTTGTCCAAGTATCAAAAAACCAAAAAATGTAGCAAACATCCCTTCAAGACTCATAATCATTGTCGCTATTATTGGGTCAACATGCTTTTCTCCTATTATCTGCATTGTATATGCCATACCTATAACAAATATTCCAGAAAATAATATTGCATACCTACCTAATATTATATTATTAATCTCTAATCTCTCAAACAATAATGCTATTATAGCACTTATCGCTGTGACTTCTATAAATCTAAAAAAAGAAAATTTTAAACTATCTATCTTATGCCCCAACTTTGATATTAACAATATATCTATTGAAAAAAATATGGTTGACACAGAACATATAAAGTCCCCAAAACCTATTTCCACATTCTCGTTAATATTTAACATCCATATACCGATGACCGCTCCTATAATAAAAAACCAAGTTTCTTTTTTTATTTTTCTTCCAAATGCCACAAGTATTATTGGGCAACAGACAACAGTCATTGATGATATAAAACCAGCTTTTGCAGTTGTAGTCATCATAACTCCTATCTGCTGCAATGTCATCGCTATAAATAAAAAAAATCCGCATAAGAAAGAAATCCCTAAAGTCTCTTTTACATTTTCTCCATCAGTGAAAAAACAAATCTTTTTATATTTTTTAACATTACTTATAATTATGGTTAGCAATATAAAAAATGCTCCTACTAAACACCTTAAAGAAGTAAAAGAAAAACTTCCAAGATATGCTCCACCAATATACTGTGCAACAAAACCTGTTCCCCATAAAATTGCAGTTAATAATAACATTATTATTCCATATTTATTAGTCATCTAACTCCTCCGCCATCTCCACCACCACTAAATCCTCCGCCACCACCTATAGAAGTAAAACCTCCACTTCCTACACTTCTTGTAACTTCATTACTCAACTTATTGAAGTTTGCCCTTCTATATCCTATATTCATAATTCTAACAAAATCATAACCGACATTTACAGTGTTTTCATATTTATTAAATTCATATATTCTATCTGGGTAAATGTCTTTAAACTGTTTTAGCACTTTATCTGCTATTCCAAAAAGTGCTGCATATATCAAATAATTATCCCATATTTCTGTTTCACTAACTTCTCTCTCTCCAATTAGCGAAAACTCTTCAAGGTATTTTTTAAGTCCAAACACTTCTGATAATTCTTCCTTTCCCTTCTCATTCAAATGCTCCATTCTTTTTCCAAGCACTTTGTTGTAACAATTTCCTTTATTTAATTTATTATGACCATTGTCATTGACAAAATCATAAAACAATTTTATTGACTCTGGATTGTTGTAAAAATAATTTTCCATTTCATTTTTTTGCAAGATATTATCTTTTCCTGCTGCTGCAACTATAATGCTATAAAACCTCTTTAACAACTCACCTTCAGGCTCTTTTTTTATTTCAAAAGAAACAGATTTCTTTTCTTTGAAAAATAAATTATTTTTAACCTCGTATTTGTCTTCCAAAGACTTATCGTTTACAAGTTTTATTATCAATGCTGCAATAATATTACTTTCAGAAAATTTATCTATTGAGAAATCTTTGAGTAGAGAATAAGTGATAAACATATCTCCACCGTTTGGTATATCTCTAAAATAATTACAACTATTATAAAATTTTTTTATATCTCTTTTTCTTTTTATACTTCTATATATGAGCCATATCGCTACAAGTGCAAATAGTATATACCACATATACATAAGTATATCTTCTAAAGTTATTTTATTTTCCTCTTTGTATAGGTCAAAACTATAACTACTTCCACGAAAAGCTTCTTCTACAACAGAATCAAAACTTTTATCTACTACTTTTTTAGGTGACAATAAATTTTTGTTAAATCTCATCATCACTATAACACTGTCACTTCCAACCAGCTCCCTATTTGTAGATATATTTGCCATGCCATTATTGAAAGCTGCGACTCCGTCAAATCCAAAACCCCACACCCTCGCATTATCACTATTTAACTCTTTCCCAGCTACACTTATATTAACAGATACTTTTGTTGGAAATATGTTCATATTGTCATTTATCAATTTATAATTAAAACCATCATAGTCTTGATATCTCTTTACAAAATCTTCTATAACATAGTGTATGGAATAACTATTATATCCATATTTACTTAAGCCAAAACATATCTCTATTCCTTTTTCAGTTTTATTAATTCCATATTTATAACTCTTCTCTTCAAAATTTGAATTTACATTCCAGTCATCTACTTTTTCAAATTCTATTCGATTTCCTTGTTGCCCTGTCATGCTAACTGATAATAATTTTATATTTTCTCCATCTTTATCTATGGGAATATATACTTCTGTTCCTTGTGTAAAATCCCCTACCCAATATTGTATTACATATGCACTTCCGTCTTCATTTATATGCACTCCCATAAATATATTCTTTACATTATTTGCATATGAAAAATTACAATTTATTATTAACGAAAAAAATATTAGAATAGTAAATTTTTTTACACTAAAAAATTTCATTTTCTATTTCATACTTGGCATTTCAGATTTTTTTTCATCTGTCTCAAGATAGTCTCTTTGAACTATTGAAAACATTGGAGCAATCATATTCATAGGGAACATTCTTATAGTTCTATTTAGTTTTGTTACAGTATCATTATATACAAGCCTTGACTTTCTCACTTTATCTTCATAGTCATTTAAACTATTCATCAAACTTTGATAGTTAGTATTTGATTTTAAATCTGGATAATTTTCTGCAACTGCTACTATTTTCCCAACTGTCTCAGTTATTATATTTTCTTGTGCATCTACATCTTTTGCAGAACTTTTACCAGTTATATTACTTCTCATTTTTATTATATCAGTTAAAGTTTTATATTCATGCTCATTATACCCTTTTACCAAATCAAGAAGCCCTGTAAGAGCATCAAACCTTGATGTGAGTTGAACCCCGATTTGACTCATCGCATTATTTACATTTTCATCAAGCAATACTAATTTATTATATAAACCTACAATCCACATTACTATAATTATTAAAAATAAAACTACTGCTAATAAAACAAGTAAAATCATATATGACCTCCCAATTTTTATTTATTTATATTTTAACAAATGATATCATTTTTTTCAACACCATAGGCTTTATTTAATATAAATTCATATATATAATGCACAATCTTAATAGTTTTTTAATTTATATTTAAGACTATTTTTAATTATTTTTTGATATAATAAATCTATAGGAGATTAGCTTATGAATGTTTTTACAAATGAATTCATATCAGCTTTGTTTATTTATATGTTTATTTATATATTGATTTTTATACTTACAATTATATCTACTGCAATATATGCATTAAAAACTGTATATATAAGTAAAGAAAAAACAAAAGCAGTTTTACTTACGAATGGACTTTATATTATATTCAATACCATCATCACGAGGTCCATTGTAAAAGGAAATGCCATACCTGTTGTCATTATATCTATGATTGCTTCTGAAATAGGTTATTTCTTGGGACTTAATTTAAAAAATATTTTTGACCCAAGTATGCAAAAGGAAGACAAATTGTGGGTTTTTGACGTAAAATGTTCTGATGACCTTGCTAAACGGTTTATGTTAAAATATGGCAATGCCGAAAATATACAACATGTAAGAATAAATAGTAACCAACAGGAGTTTATATGCTCAAGTAAACCAAAAAGTAAACTCGTTAGAAATTTAATAGAAGTTTACAATTTGGAACACACCATACAAGAAAGATTTAACTTTAAACACAAAAAACTAACTGAAGAGGAGACAAAAGAAATAAAAAATAATCTAGAGAGTGATTTATAATATTACATTTTTTCTAATGCTTCTATTCCAATCAAGTCAAATGAATTCTTTAACACAATTTTCACTGCCTTTATGAGAGAGAGCCTCTCTCTTTTTAATTCTTCGCTTTCTGCATTTAATATGCTATATGACACATAATAAGAATTTACATATTTTGCAAGTTTATATATGTAGTTACACAATTTATTTGGAGCTCTTTTTTTTGCACACTCGCCAACCACATTTGGGAAAAGGGATATATGTCTAAGTATTTCTATCTCTTCTGGTGCATTCAAATTATTATATTCTTTCGTCTCCTCTATATTTTCTGCCTTATTTATAATTGCATTTAACCTAACATAAGCATACTGTATATAAAAAACTGGATTTTCATTTGTCTTCATTCTCGCAAGGTCTAAATTAAAATCAAGTTGGCAATCAATAGCTTTGTCTATAAAAAAATATCTTGCAGTGTCAACACCTACATCATCACATAACTCTCTCAAAGAAAAAGCATGCCCAAGCCTTTTACTCATCTTTACTTCTTCGCCATTTTCAATGAGCCTAACCATCTGTATTATATCTACTTCTAATGTTCCTATAGGATACCCAAGAGCAAGTAATGCACAATTCATCCTCGCTATATATCCGCTGTGGTCACCACCCCATAAGTCAACAAGTTTTTTATACCCTCTCTCAAGTTTGTATATATGATTTGCAATGTCTGGTGTAAAGTAAGTGTAACTACCATCAGACTTTTTTAAAACCCTATCTTTATCATCATTAAATTCACTTGACTTAAACCACAATGCTCCGTCCTTCTCATAAGTCAAATTCTTCTCTTTCATATCGTTTAATACTTTTTCTATTAGCCCCTTGTCATAAAAAGTTTGCTCACTTATAAAACTGTCAAATTCACATCTATAATGTTTTAAATCTTCAATTATATTATCAAGTTCTATTTTCATTCCAACTTTTTTCATATAATCAAGTTTTTCTTTTTCATCTGCCTTTAACCACTTATCGCCGTCAATCTCTTTTATATGCTTCGCTATTGAAATAATGTCATCCCCATGATAACAACCTTCTGGCATCTCATTTTTTTCACCAAATAATTCTCTATATCTTATGTCTATAGATATGGCGAGGTTATTGATTTGATTACCTGCATCATTTACATAATATTCTTTCAACACATCATATTGAGAAAATTTCATAATTCTCGCACAACAGTCTCCCCATACAGCTCCTCTTACATGTCCAAGATGAAGTTTCCCTGTAGGATTCGCCGAAACATACTCAATTAAAACTTTCTCATTTTTTCCAGTGTCATTTCTGCCATAATCTTCTTTTTTCTCAAGGACTTCATTTATAATTTTTGAAAAATTGTTATATTTTATAAAGAAATTTATAAATCCAGGACCAGCAATTTCTATTCTTTCTAATTCCTCTACACTATCAATCAATCGTGTCTTTATGATTTCACCAATTTCTCTTGGATTTTTATTTATTTTTTTTGCAATTCTCATTGCAACATTTGTGGTGTATTGACCATTTTTTCTTTCTTTTGGTATTTCTATATATACCAAATCTTTTTCACCCTTTATATCAAATTCAGTTTCTAAAATTTTTAAAATATTTAATATCAATTTTTCTTCCATACTGTATAATTATTCCTTTCAAATATCTCCCATAGGGTCGCACCTTTCGTAGGGGCAAGCGACTTACTGTAGGGGCGAGCACTGCGAGCCCATCAACCATAGGGCGAGCTGCCTTCCGTAGGGGCGAGCACTGCGAGCCCATCAACCGTAGGGGCGAGCGACTTCCCGTAGGGGCGAGCACTGCGAACCCAACATCCGTAGGGCGAACTGCCTTCCGTAGGGGCGAGCGACTTTCCGTAGGGGCGAGCACTGCGAGCCCTTCAACCATAGGGCGAGCTGCCTTCCGTAGGGGCGAGCGACTTACTGTAGGGGCGAGCACTGCGAGCCCCCCCCCTCTTGACACTCGCCTTCCTATAAAACAAAACTCGTAAAACCATAGATTTTACGAGATAAACAGGGGAAGAGGGATTCGAACCCCCATTAACGGTTTTGGAGACCGTTGCTCTACCATTGAACTATTCCCCTAAACTGTAAAATTATAACAAATTATTTAATAGTTTTCAATATTTAATTTTTTACACTATATACTATGGATTTAACTAAGTTTTTTTATTTTTAATTTTTTTATATTTGTTATATCACTCTTTAGAGCACCTATTAGTGATATTACTGCAAAAACTTCACCTAATAAAATATATGGAATCATATATTTATATTCTCTATCTATAATAAAATTAATTGCCACATCTAATATATAATTTATTGGCATATTTTGCCCCATATATTTATTTATTTCATTTGCCACAATTATGACTACTCTTGCAATGTCCGCTAATATAACCATTATGAAAACTACACTGCCCAAAATATATTTTTTGTTTTTACTTCTTCTGCCATTAAATTTATTATACAAAAATACTGCCAAACCTGACATAAATGGAGTTACATAAAATGTCCAATATCCATTAACCCCGAGCCATATATATATTAATGAACCGATAATAGAACCAAGTATGGCTCCTATTATACCAGTCAAATATGACCCCTGATCTTCTTTTTCAATTACACTGTTGTCATTTTCATTTTTTTCATTCATATAGTTTATACATTTTTCATGAGCATGATAAACTTTATAATCTACCAAAAACCAGTCCTTATCATTTTCTATTTCCATGCCGCATATAGGACATACATGTTTTTTAATCCCTGTTTCAGAAAGGACATTTGTAAACCAAGTCACAAACTCAAAAAATTTTTCTTTAAATTTAGGAGTAGTTGAGATAAATTTAAATTGCACCGAATCGTCAAGTATATAATACTTTTCTAAACTATATTTTTTAAACAAATTAACAGGCTCCATTTCAGAAGATAAAATTTTTTTCTTCTGATTTTCTTCATCTAAATCTTCCAATGCTTTCTTTATGGCTTCTTTTTCTACATCACCCATTTTTATTGTATAACACACAATTAACTTTGAAGCATAATTTTCTAAATCTTCATTTATCTTTACAGTGTATCCATTTAAATCACCATAAATATACATCATCTTTTTTTTCAAATTATACTCTTTTGCTATTGCGCCTAAAATAGTTTCTATCTTTACCATAACTTTTATTAGGGACTTTAATCGTTGCCCCCCCCTTTTTTATTTTTCTTAAATTAAGTATATCATAAAAGGCTATGTATAGCAAACAAGTTTTAGTTTTAATATCTTTTTAAAAATAAATTCTATTGATTAAATATAAACTATATTGTAAAATGTTTAATATGAAATTTAATTCTTTTTTAATAAAATATGGTGAAATCGGACTAAAAGGAAAAAACAGATATAAATTTGAAGATGCTTTAGTTTTTAATATAAAAAAAGCTATTTCACCTTACTTATCAAATTTTAATGTATATAAAGAACAAGAAAGAATTTATATAGATATAAATTCTGATTTTGATTATAATTTACTTATAGAAAAACTAAAAAATATATTTGGCATATACAGCATAAGCCCTGTATTAAAAATTCCATATACAGATGATTTTAAAAAATTAGAAAACTCAATAATTGATTATGTAAAAAATATATATGGTGAAAAACATTTCACATTTAAAGTTAAAACGAGAAGGGTAAATAAAAAATTCCCTATGAACTCCGACGAAATAAATATGGAATTGGGACATAGCATTCTTGTAAATTTTGAAAACACAAAAGTAGATGTCCATAATCCCGATATATATTTTTATATTGAAATAAGAAACCATATAAATATTTATAGCGAAAACATAGAAGGTGCAAAAGGCTTACCTGTAGGAACCTCCGATAAAGGAGTTCTCCTTTTGTCTGGTGGAATTGATTCACCAGTTGCAGGATATATGATATCAAAAAGAGGAGTTAAATTAGAAGCTGTATACTTTCATTCCCCTCCATATACGAGCGACAGAGCAAAAGATAAAGTTATAAAACTGTCAAAAATTTTATCACAATACACAGGAAGCATAAAACTTCACATAATAAACTTTACTGATATACAACTCAACATATATGAAAAATGTCCACATGATGAGTTAACTATCATTATGAGAAGAATGATGATGCGAATTGCAGAAAAAATAGCTCATTCTGTAAATGCACTCTCTCTCATAACAGGCGAATCCATAGGACAAGTGGCGAGCCAAACAACAAGTGCAATTTATACTACTAACGCTTGTGTTAATATTCCAGTATTTAGACCACTCATTGGTTTTGATAAAGAAGAAATTATAAAAATTGCAGAAAAAATAGGAACTTTTGAAACTTCCATTTTACCATATGAGGACTGTTGCACCATATTTGTAGCTAAACACCCTGTCACTAACCCAAAACTTGAAAAAATATTGCAATCTGAAAAAGCATTAGTAAGTGCTGATGAAATGATTGAAAATGCAATAAATAAAGAAGAAGTTGTAATTTGTAATTATGAGACTTAGACACATAATAGGCGCAGAGGATACAATTAAAAATTCTCCATACTGCATAGATGAATACAATATAAATTATTTTTTAGACTTAAAAGATATTTTTACTAATGATAATAAAATTGCTTTAGAACTTGGAATGGGCAAAGGGAAATTTATATGTGATATCGCTTCTAAAAATAAAAACACAAATTTCATAGGTATTGAGCGATATGCCACCATTCTAATAAAAGCTATTGAAAATTATAAAAAATATCTACTCAATATTGTAGATACATCTACACCTTTAGATGCCATTAAAAAATCTAACTTAAGGCTCATGTATGCAGATGTAAAAAACTTAGATAAAATATTCTACAAAAACTCAGTAGATACTATATACTTAAATTTTTCTGACCCATGGCCTAAAAAAAACCACTCAAATAGAAGGCTAACTTCTACACCTTTTTTAGATATATACTACAATATATTAAAAGATGATGGCAATATAGAGTTCAAAACTGACAACATTGATTTATTCAATTTTTCAGTTGATACAATAAAAAAACATAAATTTGAAATAACCTATATCACTTACGATTTACATAATGAGACTGATATAGATAATACTTTAACAGAGTATGAGGAGAAATTTTCAAAAAAAGGAAACAAAATTTATAAACTAATATCAAAAAAAATATAGGAGGCTTGTATGGCAAAAATTATTAAAGAAAATGAATTTGAAACAGAAGTTTTAAAAAAACCTGTCGCACTTGTCGACTTTTATGCTGACTGGTGTGGTCCTTGTAAAGTAATGGCACCAATCGTTGATGAAATAGCAAGCGAAAAGACTAATGTCAATGTAGTCAAAGTAAATATTGATGAGGCAATGGATTTATCAAAACAATATCAAGTTGTATCAATTCCTACTCTGTGTGTGTTTAAAAATGGCGAACTCGTTAAGAAATTTGTCGGTGTAACAGAAAAAGAGGACATAGAAGAATTATTATAAGAATTTAACTAATTTGATAAAAAACAGCTATTAAATGACTTAAACTAATACTTTTGTAAAAACAGTTTTATGGGCGAAAAGTCACTTGCACGATTAATATGCATTATTTCGTTGCAGTCAACACAATAGAGCATTTTATTTAATGCAAATGACTTGCCCATTTACTCTGTCACTTTATGACCTATTATCATTGTCTTTGCAATATTAAATATTTCTTCCTCAATTATAGAGCATATACATACTTTTTTTAGGCATAAGTTTCTGATCTATTATACACCACTCTCTTCTTAAAACTCATTATCACTTGATAATCCACAATAAAATGACCTTTCCTTATTTACTATTCCACCTTTTTAAATGTTTCTTTCCTTGTGTCATTTTTATACTAACTACTATTTTTGAGCTTTTTTTTATATTTATCAAGTGGCTCTTTAAAGTCTTCTAATATAAACTTATATGTTTCTTTATCAATTTCATTGTTTTGGTATGATTTTTTTGCAGTTTTAGTGTATGCATTATATACGCTATCTATATTGTTTATATAATTATTTATAGCTCTTATCTTTCTACTGGCATTATATTCTCCGTTTTCATATTTTTCAATATAGTCTTGATATTTATCAATATATTCTATAAGTGCTTCAATATACTCATCTTTTAATGTTTGAATATAATCTTTATACCGTGATGAGTATTCACTGCCACCATTTTTTACATATATTTCATTCATATAAACTTGATTATTTAAAATTTGTAAATCCCAATTTGTTATTCTGCAAGAATCAGTATCTACACACAAACCAATGTTTTTTTGTAATTCACTTTTATTATCTAATGTTATATATACATCAAAATTGAAATAAAATTTATTATTTAACATTGGTATAAAGCATAATTTTTGTATATCATTTTTAATGAATTTTTTTATAGTTATATTAAACTTTCTTGTATTTCTCTTATAAACTTCATCTTTAGCATATAGTTTTAATAATTCTAATCCTCTCGTATTTAATTGAGAATTTATCTTTTCTACAATTGATTTATTCTCTCCTACAATCTCTGGTATATCTATACTAACTCGTGTCTTTAGCTTTTCTGTACTATCTCCTTGCAATTCCCAATTCTCATTAAATTTTAATTTTACTTTATTAATATAATAATAGTCGGTATTATCTACTTGATAAGTTTTTATATCATTTGGTCCTACATCTACTATAGTAATATTCCCACCTATAGTTTGCTGACCTTTTTCATTCAAATAACACTCATCAATTGAACTATTTGTCTTAAGTCGACCATTGACATCAAAATAATACAGTTCATACTTACCATCAAAATCTAAATCAAGAGTTCTAAACTAATTTGAGTATATTTCTAAATCATCATTAAGACATACAATCCCAGCTAAATCACAACCTATAGCATCTGCAAAAGCTGGCATACTATAAATAAATGCTGATAAAACTATCAGCATTATAAATATTAATCTATTTTTTATATTTAGATATATACTCATTTTTAATATCACATAGATCTTATAATATTTCCAATTTCTTCTCTAAATCTATTTATTATATATAAAAACTCATGTCTTTTTTGTAGATTTATATTTATTAGTCAACCTGAAGAATAATTTATTAATATCTTTTCTCATTATGTTTGATATCTTGATGATATAATACAAAATTATTTATTTTTCATTATTTTTTAAATCATAATATTCTTTAAGCCATTGTCTTTTTTCTTCTGGATTAGGTAAATAATCAAGTTCAAATAATTGTTTCTCAAATTCTTTTTCTATATCTTCATAGGAACTTGTTTTTATCTTATCATCAAACATCCTTAATGTATTAAAAAAAACTTCTTTATCATATTCTTTATTTCGTTCTTTATAAGTTTTTTTAGCTGCTTCTATTTTTTTCTGTTCTATGTAGTCTTCTGGCAAGCCTTTAGATTTTAAATATAACTTCAATATTTTTTCTTCATCATGATGTTTTTCTACATAAGGCAATTTTTTCCATAAAACATCGTCTAAATACTCTATTATAGATATGTCACCATACCTATCAGTGTATTTT
>CAMJKC010000004.1 GCA_946406305.1 uncultured Lachnospiraceae bacterium | reverse complement strand
TGTAGGTTTCATCATCGGTATATTAATAGGTGTATGTTTCCTCAAAAAAGGTTTTTCACTTCGTAGGTCTTATGACTTACCACTTACAGATGGAATTTTATTACCTATTTTACAAATAGGTGCTCTCGTTTTAGTAGTAGTAGCCCCAGCATTTATATTCTTTAGTGAAGCTGGAGCAGGTCCAGGTGCTTTACATGCTCCTATCATTGCAAGTTTAGTAGCAGGTTTATTAGTAGGAATTTTAGCACAAAAAAGTAGATTCTGTATGGTCGGTGGAGTTCGTAATGCAGTATTATACAAAGACTACAATTTACTAATCGGATTTGTTTCTATTTTAATATCAGCTCTCGTTTTAAATGTTATTTTACAAAACACAGTTGCTGCAGGTTTAGGAAAATCTTTCTTTAAATTAGGCTTTGATGGTCAACCAGTAGCACACACAGATGGACTTTGGAATGCACTTGGAATGGTTCTCGTTGGTTTTGCTTCTGTATTGCTTGGCGGATGTCCACTTAGACAATTAGTAATGACTGGTGAAGGTAATGCAGATAGTGCAATCACTGTGATTGGTATGATTTTCGGTGCTGCATTTGCACACAATTTCAGCCTCGCTTCAAGTGGAGCTGGTCCAACTCCAAATGGTAAAATAGCTGTTATTGTTGGTCTTATAGTTTGTCTCTTTGTTGGATGCATGAATTTAAGTTCTAAGGAGAGATAAATCTATGTTTAAAATTGATGCCAGAGGACTCGCTTGTCCAGAGCCTGTAGTTCTCACGATGAATGCAGTAAACAAAGGGGAAAAAGAGATAGAAGTTTTAGTTGATGCTATGCCACCTGTTGAAAATGTAACACGATATGCAAAAAACAATGGCTTTGAAGTTACAAAAACAGTTGATGGAAATACAACTAAACTATTACTTAAAAAATAATGAAATTAATTGCAACAGTTTATTCGCACTTTGGTGCGATACATACAAAAAAAATACTATCTGAACATAATGTTTCTTCAAAATTAGCACCAGTCCCACGATTTTTAAGTTCAAGTTGTGGGACTTGTGTTATTTATGAATCTGAAAAAATATTTCCAATAGATAATATCCCTAAAGATATTGAAAAAATTGCTAAAATATTAGATAATAATACTTACGAGATATTATATAATATAGATAATGAGGGATAACAATGGAAGATATCAAATTAACCACTCTTACATCTTGTGGTGGCTGAGGCGCCAAAGTTAGTGCGGGCTCACTAAAAAATATTCTCAATGGATTTAAAAAATTTAATAACAAAAACTTGATAATAGGTTACGATGACAATGATGATGCAAGCATTTATAAAATAAATGATGACATCGCCGTCATTGAGTCTTTAGATTTCTTTCCACCAATAGTTGATGACCCATATACTTTTGGCTTAATAGCTGCTACAAATTCTATAAGCGACATCTATGCAATGGGAGGAACACCTACAACAGCTCTCAATATTTTATGTATAAAAAATGGCATTGATGACAATGTAGTTCACTCAATACTTCAAGGTGGATATGACAAAGCATATGAGGCAGGTATAACTATTGCTGGCGGTCATACAATTAATGGCGAAGAATTATTATACGGCCTTAGTGTATCAGGTTTAGTTAATCCAAAAAAAATTATGTCTAACAATAATTCAAAAATAGGTGATGTCCTCATTCATACAAAAAATATAGGAATCGGAATAATAACAACTGCATTAAAAGCAAACCAAGTTGACAAAAAATTAAATGACACAATATGTAAGCAAATGTCAACATTAAATAAATATGCTTTTGAAATAGTAAGTAAATATAATATCCATAGCATTACAGACATAACTGGTTTTTCGCTAATAGGACATAGCTTTGAAATGGCAAAAGCGAGCAATGTGTCTTTCAACATATATTCTAAAAATGTAAATATGTATGAAGATGCAATACAATTTGCTAATATGGGTATGATTCCTGCTGGAGATTACAGAAACAAAGAATCAACAAAAGAATATGTTGCAATTGAAGGTAGCATAGATGAAGCTGTAGTAGATGTCTTATATTCTCCAGAAACAAGTGGTGGACTACTTATATCAATAGACAAAAAAGATGCTGACATATGCCTTTCAGAACTTAAAAATAATAATATCACAGCAAGTATTATAGGCAATGTAGCACCTTTAAATGAAAAATATATACATATTTTTTAAAATCTTAATCTATCAATTTTTGTAAATCTTCAAATAAGAACAACGACCTTTTTAATATCCCTTGCAAATATGCAATAAGTATTCCATAATTTGTTATTGGTATGTTTTTCTCTCCTGCCGTATTAACTCTATATTTTACTTCTCTTTCATTTAACATACATCCACCGCAATGAATTATCATCTTATATTTTTCTATATCATCTGGCATATTATGCCCTGAAGCAGTATCAAAATCTACATCAAAACCAAGTTTCTTTTTTAATAGAGCAGGTATTTTTACTGTGCCTATATCTTCACACTGTCTATGGTGAGTGCAACCCTCTGCAATCAAAACTTTATCTCCCTTTTTTATATCATTCACATGAACTACACCTCTTACTGCAGAATCCAATAACCCTTTATATTTTGCGAGTAAAATAGAAAAGGAAGTTAAGTTTATATCTTTATCTAAAATACTATCTACCTCTTTAAAGACTTGACTATCTGTTATAACAAATGCAGGTTTCTTATTTAATGAATCTATTGCCTGCTTTAGTTCTTCTGTTTGAACTGAAATTGTTATACAGTGATTATCGAGTAAATCTCTTATCATTTCCACCTGTGGTAATATAATCCTTCCCTTTGGTGCTGAACCATCTTGTGGCATAACTAAAACAATTATATCGTCTTTCTTCACATAATCACCAACAAGTTTCACATTGTCAAAACCACTGATTTTTAGTTTGCTTATTTTTTCAATTAAAGCATCTATATTTTTATTTTGAAGAGCAGATACTGCTATTTCATTTTCTTTAAGTTCCATATTCCCTTTATAGATATCCATTTTGTTATAAACTACTATATATTTTATGTCCATCTTCTTAAATTCTTTAATTAACTCTGTATCTGCCTCTTTTATTCCTTCATTGATATCTACAACTAATATTGCAACATCTGTCTTGTGCAATACTTTTAAGGTCTTACTCACTCTAAGTTCTCCAAGTTCTCCTTCATCATCAATTCCTGGAGTGTCTATAATTTCTACTGGTCCAATAGGAAGTATTTCCATCGATTTATATACTGGGTCAGTTGTAGTCCCCTTTACATCAGACACTATAGATAAATCTTGTCCAGCAACTCTATTGACAACACTTGACTTACCTACATTTCGCTTTCCAAAAAAACATATATGTACCCTTTCACTACTTGGCGTCTCATTTAGATTTGCCATAATACACCTCCTACATAACAATATTTTTCATTTCTTCAATATGATTCCTATGTAATATTTCATGTGCCTTATGTGACAAAGGCTTTTCAAAATAATTTTTATAACAATTTATCACTGCATTATTTTCATGAGAAAATCTTATTTTTTTACTCTTATCTATATCATAAAGCACTTTTGCCCTTTCCTCTATATCTTTTTTATAAATATCTATTGGTTGCCCTCCTCCATTTACACAACCGCCACTACAAGCCATTACTTCTACAAAATCGTATGTAACTTTTTTACTAAGTATGTCATCTATCAATTTTTTTGCATTCCCTAATCCACTCACGACTGCAACTTTTATTTTCTCATTTCCCATATCAAATACAGCTTCCTTATATCCATCAAGTCCTCTTACTTCCTTAAAACTGTCTGCATCACTATTTTTATTATTTAACAAATAATATGCACTTCTGAGTGCTGCTTCCATTACACCACCTGTTGCTCCAAAAATCTCCCCAGCACCTGTCCCTTCACCAAATGGTTCATCAAACTCTTCTTCCTCTACACTCTCTACATCTATTAGTGAAGATTTAACCAAACTTATAAATTCTCTTGTGGTCAATACACAATCAACATCTTTATAATTATCCCAAGTTACTTCATCCTTTTTTGCAATACATGGCATTATAGATACAACAAATATATTTTTATCATCAACATTTAATATCTTTGAATAATATGATTTAATAATTGCACCAAACATTCCTTCTGGTGATTTTGCTGTAGATAACATAGGAACCAATTCCTTATATTCTTTTTTTACATAATTTATCCACCCTGGACAACAAGATGTAAACATCGGTAGTTTTTTCTCTCTTATTTCATCAAGTCTTTCTAAAAATTCTGAGCCTTCTTCCATTATTGTCATGTCAGCAGCAAAAACTGTATCAAATACATGGTCAAAGCCTATAGCTTTTAATAAACCTGCGAGTTTTTTTTCTGTAGCCTTTTCTCTCTTTATACCAAGTTGCTCTCCAAATGAAGCCCTAATAGCAGGTGCAACTTGAACTACTGTTATTATATTTTCATTATCTATCGCTTTTAATACTTTTTCTGTATCATTTCTCTCTGTCAAAGCAGCAACAGGACAATTTATTACACATTGCCCACAATATACACATTTTGACTCATCAAAATTTTTATTATTTCCAACATTTACAGTAGTTTTTGAACCAGTATTTACTACATCCCACACTCCGACTTTTTGTATTTTTTCACACACATTAATGCATCTCATACATTTTATGCATTTTGAATTATTTCTCTGCAATGGGTATTTCTTATCCCAATTATTCTTTTCAAAATGGATATCATAGTCGTTTTCAGTTATATTGAAATTTTTTGCAAGTGCTTGTAATTTACAATTTCCATTTCGTGTGCAAGTTGCACATCTAAAATCGTGTTGCGAGAGTATAAGTTTTATATTTGTCTCTCTCGTCATTCTAACTTTTTTGCTATTTGTCCTAACTACCATATTTTCTTTTACTTGATTATCACAAGCCGTTACACATTTACTTATTCCTTCAACTTCAACTACACATAGCCTACAAGCACCTATTTCATTTACATTTTTTAAATAACATAAAGTAGGTATTTTTATCCCCGCTCTCTGTGCAGCTTCTAAAATACTCGTCCCTTCCTCTACAGATATTTTTTTTCCATCAATACTCAAATTTACCATTTTGTATTTCTACCTCCTTTAAATGCTCCAAAGCCAAAGTGATCACACCTAAGACATCTTTTACATTCTTGCAATGCCTCTTCATCACTCATACTGTATTCTATAGGTTCAAAATCATTTTTTCTATCCTTAGGTGCTCTAAGTTTTAATTCTACTCTGCCGCATGGATTTTTATCATCAAACTCAACAAGAGGTATATCTATATTATGTTTTAAAATATGATTATATCCAAGGTATTCGTCAATATTAGCTGCTGCAACTCTCCCCGCTGCTATCGCCTTTATGACTGTAGCAGGTCCTGTAACACAATCTCCTCCAGCAAATATTTTTTCATTTCCCTCAACCATACAAGTAGTAAGTGCACCTATGACACCTCTCTTTACAGTTATTCCTCCTTGTTCAAATTGAGTACTATCAATACCTTGCCCTATAGACACAACTATAACATCTGCTTCTATAAGTTCCTCTTTCTCATCTGCATCTTTCACACTTGCTCTACCATCTTTCACAAAACTTATCATTTGTGGCTTTACAATAAGTCCTTTAACACTTCCATCGGCTCTCTTTTCTATTTTTACTGGCTTCATCAATTCTATAATATCACACCCCTCTGCCTCTGCTCCTGCTATTTCTTCATTAAGTGCAGTCATATCGGCTTTCCTTCTCCTATACACTATATCTACATCTTTAGCTCCAAGTCTTATGCTGGACCTCGCAACGTCCATAGCAACATTTCCACCACCGATGACTACTACTTTTTTATTTTCAAAATCTATTTTTTCATCATCACCTATAATTCTTAACATTTCCACTGCAGAAAAAACACCTTTTGCATCTTCTCCATCTATTCCTATTTTTTTATCCCCCTGTGCTCCTATAGCAATGTAAATAGCATCATAGTCTTTTTTTATATCATCTAAAGTTATATCTTTTCCTATATTGATATTCTCTTTTACCTCTATTCCAACCGACAATATAAAATCTATCTCCCTATCAAGTTCCTTCCTTGGCAATCTATAATTTGGAATACCATATCTAAGCATTCCTCCAAGTTTTTTCCTTTGCTCAAAAATAGTAACTTCGTGTCCCATTATAGACAAATAATATGCAGCACTTAAACCGCTTGGTCCTCCACCTATGACAGCTATTTTTTTATTTGTCTTTTCATACTTATCTAACACTTTTGGATTTTTAGATTTTTCTATTGCTACTCTCTTTATTCCTCTTATATTTATAGGGCTATCTATTATATTCCTTTTACATCTTATTTCACATGGGTGCTCACATATATATGCACAAGTAATAGGCATTGGGTTCATATGTCTTATTAAATTTACAGCATCATCATATTTTTTTTCTTTTACAAGTGCTATATATCCAGGTATATCTACATGAGCAGGACATAAATTTACACAAGACACTGGTTGATTACTGTTACAAGTGCACCTATCATTTTTTATATGCTCTAAATAATCATCCATGCAACCTTCAATACTTTTAATTGCAAAATTTGCGGCCTCGTGCCCTATGGCACAGTCAGAAGTGAGGCTTATAGTCTCCGCAGTATTTTTTATGATATCAATATGCTTTAACTCCCCTTCTCCATTCAATATTTTGTGATACAAAACAAGAAGTTGTTTTAAACCAACCCTACATGGGATGCACTTCCCACAAGATTGTGCAAGGCACATATTTATAAAAGCATTGGTAAGTTCCACAGGGCAAAGTCCAGTGGGACTCGCTATTATTCGTCTCTCCAAATCTTTATAAAGTTCTTCTTTTACTGCTTCGTTAGAATCTTTTGTAATAAACTCTAATCTGCTCATAGGCTTCTCCTTAGCATTTACTTTATATAATTATAAATATTTATTATATATTTTTCAACAAGAATTAATATAGAAATTTACTATATCCAATTCTCCATTTCTTTTGGTAAATCATAATAACATTTATCAAAGTTTTATAAAAATTGTAATTACTCATAATACTTTTAATTTCAGATAATATATTTTTAAGTGCCATTAAGTTATTAGTTCACATTCAAAATAACTATCGCAAATTTAGTATACTTTTATTATAGCAATATACCATAAAAGCTAATAGATCATTAGATTTTGCCACAACTTGTGGCACATTTGTTCTATTATCAGATTTTGCCCCAACTTGGGGCATTTTATCTTTTTTGCAAAGCCTAAAGATTTGTCACCAACTTGGGGACTTTTTTGTTCAGAATTAAATAATACATAAAATTGTCTCATATATTTTTAATTTGTTGAAGAAAAACTCTTAACATTTGGTAAAAACTGTTTTAAATCATTACTATACTTTCTATCAATTTCGATCCGTATTCACTTTTTTGTGATAACTCTTCAATACTTATTTTGTCGTGTATCAATATGGACAAACTCCTAACTTTGATTTAAATAAATACCAATGCCCCCAAGTCCATTAAACTCTGCCCAAAGAGCAATGACTATAGGTTTAACACCACTGCAGTAAATATCTATAAATATTCTATTTAATTCCTCTTCATTGGCTTTAAGAGTATTAAATCTATCTTCGCACTCTTTTTCCCATTCTTTAAATTTTTCACTTATTAATTTTCCCATATATTAAAGCTCATTTAACATACATCCTTTAAATTCGACCACTTTTCTTCTGAACAAATATAATATTCGTCCAGTTATTCGTTCAATAATGGTCGCATATTTAGTTATGATGTCAAGTAATACCTTTCAGTTGTTTTTACTTCATTACTCATAAAATTTGTAATCTCCTTAAACTATGGTTTTCTAATTTCTACAGATACCTTTTCATAAGTCTGAACAATATCTTTCAAATACTCAGGAACATCTTCACAATTGTTTAACTCTCTCTGTTCCTTAATGAATGATGACAAAGTATTTGCATTGACTTGCTCTACTACAAGAGCACCATTGCCTGATGACTTTAGAGCTTCTATCATTTCTTCTTTCTTACCAGTTATTGGCGAAGCAAAGAGTCTTGATTTTAGATAAAATGTAGCACCTTGATGAGTGAACTTTTCTAACTCTTTCTCGGTCATTGCACCTGTTAGTTTTTCATCCACTTCATCAATTCTTGCATTTACTTCTTTTGTCTCTTTATCAAGCACTTCTTTACGAAGTTTCAATGCTCTCAAATCATCCGCAAGTTTGAATAAATCTTGATTATCCATTGGACTTACCTCCTTCTATTACATAGACAAAATGCCTACCCCCTCTTGTCAAAGTCATTGTTTTCAGCAAAAAACTGCATTGTTCTTTTTCTAATTTTCTGCCATCTACTTTGAAGTCCTTTAATTGATACATTACCCATTTCTTTACTTATTGTTACGAATGATTTACCAAGATTTAAATGGTCATAAATTAAATTCCTTTGATCCTCTGATAGTGTTTCTAAAAAAGCATCGTATTTTGAATCATCACTTTTATCGTCTTCAAACAAAATCCTGTAAATATCTGTTTTTTTATCAGGAATATTATCAAATTTTGAATAATCAAAATCTTCACTTTCTTCGTGTATACTTCTATCTTCCACTCGACTTTGATATAAATTTTATAAATCTTCAGAATGGTCATATGCATCAAGCATTTAAATTAACTCAATATTATCCTTTGTTATAGCTATTGTTTGTCTTGTTTGAACCATCTTGCCAGCATCATCGTATGAAATAAACTCATACACATATTCCTGCTTTTCTTCATCAAGATAACAAGAACGATTTTTGTCATAGTAACTTGTTCTTTTTAACTTTTTCACGATTCTCACCTCGCAATTTTGATATTTGGTGAGAATGCACAAAAATAGACATGTCATTAAAAAAGCCGTAGAGAGCATTTTCAAAAACTTAAACACACTTAAAAGAGTGTTGTCTTAGTTTTATGCATTCTCTACCACTTACGACATGTCTACTTAAACAAGCAATATTAAAACATTTAATTTATAATTATATGCTCTCTCTTATTGAGTTCTCAGTAATTAATCGAGATAAGAAAGAGCTGTAATTATCATTAATTATTGTTACTTACAATTTTTTGATAACCATTTATTGAATTCATTTCTTGGTATCAATAACCTTCTTCCAATTTGTATATGAGGAAAGCCAGTGCTTTTAGCTAATGCATATGCAGTTGGTAGGCTTATACTCATTTCTTTTGACAAATCTTTTACACTTAATACTGACTTATCCATTGTTGTTCCTTTCAGCATATTTAAATTAATGCTATTTATTTTCATTTATTTTTTCTCAATATAAACTATTTATACTAAATCCACCACCACACTCTATGTCCTTTTTTCTAATTAAAAATGCTTATAAATAAAAACCTATTATTTTTTGTTATAATAAAATCTTTATTTTATAAGCATTTCATATAGACATAGTATGTCTTGACATAGATAATTTTTTGCAAAAAAAAGAGCCCCTAAGGGCTCTAAATAAATTTATCTTCTTCTTTTAAATCTTTTAATTACTTGATTGCAGTGGTCTATACCTTTATCATAATCATATAAAAGCAAATATCTATATGCTTCGTGCTCTTCGGTATTATTTAATATGTATCCAGCCTGCCTTAACAAATGCTCACTAAATGGTGGCTGTAATTTTAAACCTATAATGATTTGAATTATAGTCGTGATTTTAGTATTAGTTCGTGTACCCAAAACTCTATGTCTTGAGATAGTTCTTACACTCAGAGCGGATGCATATGCTAATTCTTCTTCAGTTATTCGCTTTTCTTTCATAAACAATTCCAAAGATTGCTCATAATTGTTTGGTAATTTCATCATTAAATTTGAATTGTCAACTGCAATCTTTGAGTAATCTCTACTCTCAATCATATGCAGCCTCCCAATTAATTTGTTACTAACAAACCATAATTATATGTCAAATTTAATGCTTCATTATACACATCATATAAAGCATCAACCCACTTGTCATATGAAAATTCACCATTTTTACCAATTAAATTTTGGCAGTTATCTAACATTGCATTAAAACATCCCTCATAAGATAAATGTAATTTCTCAGCATCTTTTAACGCATAATCATATACTAATAATTTAGTAATCTTATATATATTGACATTCTTCTTGAATCTATCGATTATCTTCTCCATACTTAGATCATCAATTATCAAACCTTGTATCTTGATAACATTATCAATTAGCAAATCAAACGAAGAACCTATTCCCATTTTATTTAAATTATTTGGGAATGTTATTGTTATATTATCTCTATTTACAAAATAACTCTCATCAATTGATGATGTAAAACCTTCTCCACAACTTAAATGTCTCTTTAATGCATTGTATGAATGACCATGAGGACATTTTTGTAAATTTGTTTCAATATTTGAATTTGCAGGTATGAAAATATCTTTATCAAAATTATTATTTTTAATATCAGTACACAAATAAACAAAATTATTCTTTAATGTATCTTTATCAATTTGTAAGCACACATCGATTGATTCATCTTTAGATAATTTTATACGGTCATTATTCTTCTCTACATAATTTGCATATGAACTTAAAATGTCAATCACAACATTACTTAACTGGTATAATAAAATACCATCAATCTTCTTAATATCACTATCAAATCTTCTAAATTCAACTAAGTATTTATGGACATCTAAATCAATATGTTTATTTTGTTTATAAGAGAAATCTTTATCTAACTGTTTCTTTAGTTTCATTAATATTTCATTCATTGAATCACTATCAACATCTATATCATTTTCACCAATAGTTGAAATATCATATTGATTCTCTATTTCATCTCTTATGTATTTATTTAAGTTATTTCTTAATATAAAAATTGTAGTAGAATATTTAATATGTGATAAAAATTCAACAATATTTTGTTTCATTTTTACTACATTGCTATCACCTTTCAAAGGAGCTAAAACAATTATCCCCGCAAATTTTTCTATTCTGGTTAATCCTTCAAAATAATCATATGATTTATCTTCATCTAAATCTTTATGAAATACCCCCATTGTATCATATAGAGCAAACTCATAATATCCATTAAAATTATTTAAAAAGACATTCATTAATTTTTGATTTGTCTTAATTACTCCATTCACATACTCATTCATATATGTATAAATAATTAGTTCATCACACAAAACTTCCACAGAAGCTACCTTATCTTTACTTAAATCATTATCTTTAAATAATTGACTTATCATCTCTTTATCTTGATTCTCTAAATCTATTTCCTTTACATAGTAGCCTTCTTGATTAATTGTATCTTTCCCAAAATAATTGTAAAATTTCTCTTCTAAAATATCACTTTTTTCTTTTATATTTTTAAAGAGCATTTGTTTATGAATTATTCCATTATCAATATTATCTATTAACAAACCTAACTCTACAGTAATAGCAGACCAAAAAATATGCGAAGATGGTTTAATTTCTTCAGATTTTATTTTATTCCCAGCCCTTTTATATACTTTATATGAATCATTAATTATACCAAGTTTAATTATTGCACCAATTGATATTGATAATAATTCATTAAGTTTTTCATCATCTAACAATGTAAAAATCGCTCTTGTATTATTATTTAACTCTAATAATTGTTTTCCTTCTGAGATAAATTTTTCAATTAATTCTTGATCATTTAATACTTTCAAATCTTTATGTTTGGCTATTAAAATCGCTAAAGCTCTCAACACTATATCCTGTACATCTACATTTGATAACATAACATCTTTCTTTTTTGCCCATATTATAATTTTGTTTTTTAAAGCCTCATTTGTAGTATATACATACTTTCTATTTGTTAGTGTAGTATTAGTATTTCCCACACCTTTTGTAAGAATAGAACAAGCTGATTTAGTTGTTAATAAACAAGCTAATAATGTTTTTCCTGCACCTGTTGCTGCAGTAAGTAGAAATGTTACAACATTTTTTGTTAATTTTATCATATTGTTACTCCATTATAAAAACTCATATGTTTAAATAATTAGATACTTAAACACATGAGTTTTTATAACACAAATATAATAATCTCATTTGTTTTCATATCTGTTCGTGGCACGTAGCCACTATTAAAATATATTCAACATTCAAGTTCTTACTCCAGTTCATTGTGGTGGACTGAACACCATATTTTAATTTATTGTATCATATCTTTGCTTATTGTCAATAGTTATTTATAAATAATTTTTATTTTTTTTAATAAAAATAGCAGTCATTTTGACTACTCTCTTAAATGCTTTTAAATGATTATTTTTAACGAACTGCCATTTACTTCATCTTTCTTTACAACTATTTTTTTATCAATTTCATTTTTTAACTCTTCGACATGCGAAATTATACCTACCAACTTTCCTTCAGTGGACTTTTTTAGGATATTCATACTTTTTTTTCTGTATTCATCACTTAACGAACCAAATCCTTCGTCAATAAATATAGTTCCAATGTCAAAATTTCTACTTTCATTTTGAATGGTGTCAGACAGTCCAAGAGCCATAGATATAGAAGCCATAAATTGCTCGCCACCTGATAAACTTCCCACACTCCTATCTTTTCCAGTATTGTGATCTTTAACATCAAGTTCCAAACCCTTACTTTGTAAACTGTCATCTTTTCTTCGTACAAATTCAAACTCGCCTTTTGATAATTCCATTAACCTTACATTAGCTCTCTCAAGCATTTTATCAAAATAGAAAGTCAACACAAAAGTTTCCAAATCAATTCGTTTAATTCCTTTGTATGTTCCTGACAGACATTGTGATAATTCGTTGATTTCTTGATACTCTTTTTCTAAAGATTCATATTTTTTGCTTCCTTTATTAATTAAATCTATTCTTCTATTATAATCTTTATTGTAAGAAGCGAGTTTTTTAACTTCTTCATCATTATCAGTCTTTTCTTTTTTTATTTTTCTAAACTCATTGTTAAGTTTCTTAATATCATACGATTTAACATCTTTCAAAAATTTTTGCAATTCGTCTATTGAACTTTCTAACTTGCTTTTTTCAATTTTCAAACCGTTGATTTTTTGAGTGAGTGTTTGATCATCATTTTCATAAACTTTAATAAACTCTTTCAATCTGTCAAGCTCTGTCTTCGCACTATCCAAATTCTTAACAGATAACTTTTTAGTTTGATTCGTAATGTTAGAAGATAGGCTTCTAATTCGTTCATTGATAGTTGAGCGTTCTATCACTTTTTCACTCAAATCACTTTTAACATTATCAATTATTTTCCTCAAACTTTCTATTTGATTAAACACTTCGTTTCGATGTCCGATTTTTGTTTCCAAATCGTTCTTATTACTTTCTATTTCTTCATGTTTGCTAATTAAATCATTATAGAAATTTGATATTTTTTCATATAAAGAATTCGTTAATTTAGAATTTTTTGAATTCACTAATTTTTCATCTTCAAGCTGCTTTATTAATTTAGTTTCAATTGTCTTGTTTGTTTTATTCAATCCTGCAAACGATTCAGATATTTCTTTTCTTTCTTTATCAAGTTTTTCTTTCTCTTTTTTTAGTTTATCAATAATGCTTTTGCTTATACTTGAAATATTATATCCATGTATTTTTGAGCTATTTATTTTGCATACAGCTGGATGTGATGTTGACCCACAAACAGGACAAGGTTTACCAACTTTTAATGTTTTTGCCAATAATCCAGCTTGATTATTAATATAAGCACTATTTACATCTTCATAAACATTTGTTGACTTTAAATACTTATTATTAATAGCACTCAATTTATTTTGAAATGATACTTTTGCTTTTTCATTTTTTAAAAAAGTTTCAAAATCGTCTACTAAAGATTCTAAGTTGTTAACTTTTTTGTCTACTATATTATATTCTTTATTAATTGTTTTTAATTCACTGTCTACTCCTTTTAAACCATTATATTCATTTTGATAATGGTCAATACTCTTCTTATGCGAATCAATTGTTCGTTTTTTTTGTTTTATATAGCTGTCTAAATTTTTTACTTTTGATTTTAAGTCTTTTAATTCCTTTTCATCCTTTTCTATTGTTTTCAGTGTGTCAATTTCCTTATTTATAATTACAACTTGCTTTTTGCTATCATCATACTGTTCTTTGTTAGATTTATGTTTTATTTCTTTCTTGTTATAAATTATTATTTCACTTTTAACTTTTTGCAAATTTTCCCTTTTTGAATTTAAATCATCAGCTTTAGTTTTATTGTCTTTTGCAAGTTGTAAATCCTTAGCTAAATTTGTATATTCTTTTTGAATTTTATCACTTTCTTCTTGTTTTTTTGATAATTTTCCGCAAACATCTTTTAACATTGTTTGTAGTAATTTGATAGATTCGTCAACAAGAGGCACTTTACTTTTTGTGATTTCTATTAGGTCACTTACATATTTATCATCAAATGTTTCAATTTCATTTATTGTCTGCTTAATTGATACCATTTGATGCTCATACTGTTCTTTTTTTTCCTTTGCCTCTTCTTTTAAATAATCTTGTAATTGATTGTATTTTTGTGTCCTAAAAATATTTCTCAATATAATTTTTCTATTATTACTATCATTGTTCTCTGTTGTTAGTACTTTTTGAAATTCCCCCTGTGCAAGCATAGCTACACTTTTAAATTGTCTTGCATTTATCCCTATTATTTCTTCAACCTTTTTTGTTGTTTCTTTATCTTTGGTTGCTAAGGTTTTACTTTTATCCTTATCAATTAATACTAAATCAGCTGTTCCTGCCTTGTCAACATACTTGTTCTTACTCTCACTAAATACACTCTGACTTGGAGTTCTATCAATTTGATAAATTTTTCTATTACACTCAAATGTAAAAACCACATTAGTAAGTGTAGAATCTTTTGTATAATCACTTCTAAATGTTTTATTATCTCTAAGACTTCCTGATGCTTCGCCATATAAAGCATAAATAATTGCATCAAAAATTGTTGTCTTTCCACTTCCTGTATCACCACATATTAAGAACATTCCTGTATCGCCAAATTTAGTGAAATCTATTTCTACGGTTTTTGAATATGCACCAAAAGCTGTCATTTTCAATTTTAACGGTCTCATATTACATATCCTCCAATTCTTCTAAAGCATTTTTAATAATTTTAGTTTGTTTACTATTCAACTCCTTATTTAGCTGCTCTTTAAAAAACATGTTTACTAAATCCAAATCCGATAAGCTCTTTATTTCATTTATGTTTGTTTCCAGTTCTTTTTGTTGTTTTGTTTTTTTTTCATACTCAACTTCTAAAACATTATTATAAACGGCTCTCAATTTGTCTTTAACATATGGTATTTCTTTCTTGTCTTTCAGTTCTATTCTCAAATATGCATCTCTATATTTACTTTTCAGTTCCTTGCTATCAACCAGTTCACTATAAGTACCATTTAATATTGCTATATCATGTAGAGGATTTAGTTTTACTTCTTTTATTTCAACATTGCCTTTTTCTTTTAAATCAACTATTACACAAACTTTATCTTTACTGACCTCTGAAAATGATAGCTTTAATGGACTGCCACAATATCTCATATTTTCATTCTTTTTAATTGATTGTGGTGTATGCAAGTGTCCTAAAGCAACATAGTCAAAGCAAGCAAAATGGCTACTACTTACTTGGTCTGTGTTGCCTACTTGTATTGTCTCAGACTCACTGATTATACTTCCTGTTATAAACTGATGTGCTAACAAAACATTTCTCTCATTTTTATTGATAGAATAATTTTCTATAGCCTTCTTTACAGCTTCATCATAGGTCATATTATCATCAATCCCAAATTCTGTCTTTATGTTTATAGGCTTTATGTAAGGTAATGAATAAATATAAATATCACCATATTTATCTTTCAAAATTACAGGCTCATTATCTTTTTTATATCTCTCAGAGATATAAATGCCAGACTTTTTTAATATTTGATTAGCAAATGATAATCTTTCTGCTTGGTCATGATTACCGCTTATAATAAACACATTAATTTTTTCTTCATTTAACTTTGTTAAAAACTCATTTAATAAGCCTATAGCTTCAACTCGTGGAACTGAGACATCATAAACATCGCCCGACAATAAAACTGCATCGACTTTTTCTTTTTTTGCAATATTAACTATTTCATTGAGTATATATTCTTGATCGTCAATCAAATCTACATCCATTAGTTTAATTCCTAAATGCAAATCAGATGTGTGTAAAAATTTCATAATTTCCCTCCCACTTATTCCATTCTTCGTTATTTAGATAAATCAAATTATTCTAATATTATAGTGTAATTTGTATTATAAAGGTGGTTGCATTTTATTTCAATAGTCGCACGATTACTTTTTTAAGGGTTGCATTCTACTTCAATAGTCGCACGATTACTTTTTCAGGGGTTGCATTCTACTTCAATAGTCGCACGATTACTTTTTCAGGGGTTGCAAAAATGCAAGATTACTCTTTTTGTAATAAAAAAGTGGAACCACCGCCACTTTGTACATCTATTCTAAAACATCAATTTTTTTTGTAACTTGATATTTTTATTACATAAATAAAATGTAAAACTCGTAATATGCCCTATTTATGCGACATTTTTGCAATTATACTTGTAGTGGCTTTGTATCAAACTCGTAGTTCTAATATCTAATAATATACCTCTCTTCGGTTCAATAATATTAACAATCATTTTTACAAGTGATTTAGGTGTAAAAAAGACCCCATCATCTGAAGCAACTTGTGGGGCAAATTTACTAAAAATTCAAATTGTGCTTCTTGAGGTAAAAACAAAGCACTCTTTTCAACAAAATCGCTAGCTTCAACTGATAACTGTTTTCCACCTCTTGATGGTCTATTTTTCAATATTTCACTTTCGACCATTTTAAATCTACTATATGCATATCTTAAAAATATCAATCCTAAAACTGGCATACAGTACTATTTTGAGGTAAGCTTTGAATTTGCCCTTAAAGTATCAGCAGACTCCCATAACTCTGATTCAAGTTTTCTAATATTTATCATCTTTATCCTCTCACTTCACTTTTATTAAAAGCCTATGAAATATACTTAAAAAATATTGACATAATCTTGATTTTTTGCTACTATATAAATACGAGATAGGTTTTATACCACTTATGTCTTTCGGCATCCTATGTGGGTCGCTTATCTCATTTTTTTATGTCTATAATATCATATAAATAAAATTTATCATCAGAAGCTAAGCGGACTACTATAGTTGCTTTATATCTTGTAAAACCTGTAATATTTCCACTCGCATCTCTATCAGGATATTCAAAAAAAGTATCATATCTATTAAACCCTTTTAATGCAAGATTTCCATGCTTTTTATTATAATCTTCTTGATGTCTTTCATTAGTAGCTTCTTTTAGCAGTTCTTTATAATACATACAAGCATTGGCTTTTACCAATTTCATTTTCCCTTGTAGTTTATAGTTATAATTTGAAGAACTCATTTCATCAGCAGTTCTTTTATCAAAAATAATAGTTTTTTTATTCAAATCAATTACAACTTCATTTCCAATAAAAGACATTAATTCTTTCTCAAGTTGCTCCCACTTGAACTTGTTTTTACTATTAAATTTTAGTTTTTCAATTCTTACCATGTAATTTTTATATCATTCATTTTTTATTACTTTACATTTAAATTATATATATTTATCGCTTAGATGTTATTAGTATTGATATTTATTTAGTAATTTCAAAAAATCACAAGTATTATTTACATAAGGTAAATTTTTTTCTATTATATCTGACATTTCTTTATATTTATTATCAATAATTTCTTTAGTAAAACATTTGGTGTTATTTGATTAAATTTACTATTATAATTTCTTCTAAATAACTCTAAATAACACAAATTTTAACAAATGTAATGTCCAATATATGTCTCATAATAAGTCAAAATAACCAACCTGTCAGACATCACAAAATGAGTCCTGCTGGGCTTGAACTCACTTAATTATACCATATTTTAGCTTGTTTATTAAGGTAAATTTATAAATATTACTTGTTTTGTTTCAATATAAATGTTTATAATAATTCATTTTTAAATTTCATTCTTTTAATTTTTCATCAATTTTTATCCTTGCTTCTTCTTCTGGGTTCATATTCTTCCTTTATATAATAAAACAATATATAATATCCAAAATATTAATTTAATATACTGCTCATAGTATTTTTATAATAAATTTATCTATTTTTTCATATCAATTATCATATTTCTTATAATATTTTGAGTGTATAGCCCAACATTTTCTTTATCTTCTTCACTCAAATCACTTATTAAAAAAGTTTTACCAATATATACTCTCACCGTTGTAGGCTTTAAAAAAAACTTTTGTTTTTCAAATACATCATCAGTATTTAAAAAAGCGATTGGCAGAATTTCACAATTCGTTTTTTTTGCTATACTAAAACTGCCTTCTTTAAAATCAAGTAACTCCTCGCTATTCTCATTTTTATTCCTCGTCCCTTCAGGGAATATCCACATCGATATATTATTTTCTACATTTTTTATAGCAGATACTATCGTTTTCATTGACTGCTTCATGTCTTTCCTATCTAAAAATAGACAATATATTTTTTTCATCCATACATTTAGTATAGGAATTTTTTTTAGTTCAACTTTCGCTATTATTCCAGTTTTGTATTTAAAAAAAGTATATCCCACTATTATATCAAAAAAAGACCTATGATTTGACACTATAAGTTTTGCCCCATCTTTGTTGAGACTACTCTCTATATTTTCTTTCCCATAAACTTTTATTTTTACACCAGATAAAAAATTAATCACTCTAAATATGAATTTTACATAATTCATATAAAATTTATCTGCCATCTCTTTATTAAATATTTTTATCACAAATCCAACAAGAAGACCTATCTGCCCAATTGTAAAAAATATACCTAAAAATAATATAACAAAAAACAATCTCACCATATTAGCTCCTATATGACATCAGCGAACTCATCTTTTATACTCTCAAATATTTTATATCCTACAAGTAATATAACAACGGAGAATACTATATAATACAATGTTTCTACAGTCCAATTTATTGTTATTTCTTCTCCTATCAAAGCATTCCTATACCCTTTAACTATATAATATATTGGATTTAGTTGTAAAATTTTTATTATGATACTATTCTTTCCTGCGAATAAGTTTTCATCATACATTATAGGGCACATCCATATTCCAAACTGAAGAAGTATTCCTATTAGTTGCCCCATATCTCTAAAAAAAACATTTATTGAGCTCGTTATATATGAAATACCTAACACTAAAATACTAATCATAAAAGTATAATAAAAAACCAAAAACCAAGATACTCTTATTCTAATACCAAAAATTATTAGTAATATAAACATAATCAATAAAAAGAATAAATGTGCAAAAAATGCTGAAAGTAATTTTACTATTGGAAGGAGTCTCACATCAAAAACTACCTTTTTAACTAAGAAATTGTATTCAATCATACAATTCGTATTCTGCACAATTGCATCTTGAAAATAAAACCAAGGAACTATCCCTGCTATGAGCCACACTACATATGGCACATTTGGTATGGGAGGTGTTGCCCTAAATCCTACTTGAAAAATAAGTGTATATACGAGAACTGTCGCAAGAGGCTGTATAAACATCCAAATTATACCAAAAGCACTTCCAACAAATCTCTTCCTAAAATCTGAAATTGCCATACCATAAATTATTTTTCTGTTTTTTATTATATTCTTAATCAACCTTAAACCCTCTCCTAAAAAAATTTTCCAAAAAGGTATCCCATATATCTAAATATACAATTAAAATAAAAATCTATCAATGATATAATTTTAAATTTTTTAATGCATTCCAAAGACACAAACTTAACCAATTTAAAACCCTCTTTTTCACTCTTTATATTTTTAAATATACGAGTTTCATCCTTCTGCGAATGCCCTATTAGGTAGTTCCTTTTAAACTGCTCTATATATGAAAAATCATGCGAATGATATACTATGGCAGTTGATTTATAGTAAACAGAATATCCATTATTTATAACTTTGTAACTATATATCATATCTTCATTCAAAAGAATATTTTCTCTAAATCCATTATGTTTTAAAAAAATTTCTTTGTCATACATGGCACACACATTTGATACAAAATAATTCTTTATGCCAAGTTCTTTTTCAGTTTTTTTACTTTTTATTATATCATACTTTGGATAGTTAAATTCTCTAACTAACTTTTCCGTAAACTTTGACTCTGTGTTTGCAATCTGCCTCGCATACGAGACAGCCACATTATCTTCATTAAAAGAATCAAATAATTCACTTACAACTTTTTCACCACTCATTACAGCATCATCTGTCATAAACAAAATGAAGTCACCTTTTGTATTTTTTACTGCAATGTTTCTTGTCCTTCCGTGGTCAAAATCTTTTTTATCAATCTTATATACTATAACTTTTTTCTCTTCAATATTTTTTTTAATTACTTCAGCATATTCTTCTGACATGTTATCATAAAAACAAAAAAAATCAGTGCACATAATTATTATTTCTTCAATGTGAATATTTTGCTTTTGACACATGAGAATATTTTTAGCCAATTTGTCACTTGGCTTATATGCCAAAATTACCACAGATATTTTATTTTTATTTTTTATTTTTTCCATTTCACAAACTTAATTCCCTGTATAAACAAATTGAGCAAAAACATTATTGCAAAATAATTTATACCAGCTCCTAACATTCCTAAATTCTTTACTAATATATTTGATGTAAATATTGATATTAAAAATATAACAATATACATATACATCAAGTTATTTTTTTTACCTTCTATTATGAGTAAATAATAAGTAGGAGTATTAATTGTATAAAAAAGCCCCCCTGCAAGTGTCACCATAAATACTGTATATACTGTGCTATCCATCAATTCCTTATATTTATATGAAGTTATAATATTTATCACTTGTAAATAACTTTTTCCAAAAAACAAAACCAAAACGAAAATCAAAATACATATTGATATCGCAATAGTTAAGACTTTCAAAAAATTTTCTTCATATGCTTTTTTATTAGTGTGGTAAAGTTCAGACATAGGAGTTAAAATTGGTCTCATTAAAAACATACATATCATATATATTATGTTTGAAGGTATGAATAATACATTAAACAAACCACTGCTATAATCATTCATATACAAATCTATTGCAAATTTGCTTGAACTATATATATAACTATCGAGTAGTGTCATTAAAAAAATTGGAAAAACTTCTATAGTGATTTTTATTAAACTATTTTTGTTAAAGCCTTTATATAAGTCATCCTCATTTTTTAAAAACACATTTGCGAGCAATATGCTTACAACAAATTTTGATACAATTCCACACGCTGTTGCAAGAATCATATTTTTGCTATTATACAAAACTATGACAAACACTGTAAAAAAAACTAAAGTCCTTATAAATAACAGTATTCCAGCTATATATAACTTGCCACCCCTTTGAAGTTCCGATTCATATACATCAAAAAAACCTTCTATCACTCCACTAAATATAACCACATATAAAAATAAACCTTTTTCAAATGTATAAACTTTACTTATAAGTAGTATTGATATATATATATACCCAAATATTATAGCTATTATAGAAGTAATTATTCTATTTGCAAAATACTCACTAAATTTATATTTATAAACTACATCTACTATATGATAACTTCTCGTTCCAAAATAAGCTATTATATATACAATTTGTGAGAGAGCCACATAACCAAAACTAAATAAGCCTCCACTTTCTGCACCGAGTATATTTATAACTACAAACGGAGCAAAAAAAGAAATTGCAGAATAAAATACAGTTCCTATCATATTCCAAAAAAAATCTATTTTTTTTATATTTACTTTATTCTCGTTATTCATTTAATGTTTTTCTCTCATTTTTATTAGATAGTATTCATATGCACCTATTACGGTTGCGAATTGAGCATACTCATTATCTACATATATATAATTTACATTAGTATAGTCTGATATTTTTTTTAAATACTTTTTTACTATCTCTTCTTTACTAAAGCCTCCAACAAATATCACATCTATATTATTTAATTTTCTCTCTCTTAATACATTTTCCCTTATATATTTTAGTTGAAGCCCTACATTCTCTATTATCATATTCATAAGACCTGCTGCAAAATCCGAATCATTATATTTTTTATATACTGCACCAAAGTTTGAAGCCGTAACATCCCCCTTTAAAATACCAAGCCCTTCCCTTGATATGTCAGACATAACTAAATCTACATTTTTAGATTCTCCACTCTTCACCAAATCAAAATAATTTATATCTTTTTTTTCTACAACTCTACTAAGAATCCCAACAAATGTCCCACTTCCAAGTGCAGTCCCACCTAAATAAACACTCTTATCTATATTTGAATATATAAAAGTAGTCCCAGTCCCAAGGTTTACTACTATTCCTTCATTTTTATGTGCCAGTATAACTCCACCTATACCTATGGCATCAAACTCTTTTATATATATGTTCTTCTTGTTTAATAATTTTTTTTCATCTTCTAAAACTCTTGAACCAGTTATCACTATCGCTTCTACTAAATCTATATCTATATTATTGTTTTTTAATATGTCATTCACTACTTTTTCTACATAGTCTGTATTTATAGAAGCATTTTCATAACCTGAAAATTTTTCAATAACTGTTTTATATTTTTCAGTTATCGTTTCGCCATCTATTTCCATTATTAGTATTTTTATATTTGTGCTACCTATATCTATCGCAACTACATATACTAAATGTTTATCCATAAATCACTCCGAAAAATATTTATCATATATAGTATAGAAAATTCTAACTTTACAATTTGTGCCTTCACTTAAATCAATTTCATTCCAATAAGTTGCATTTGATTTTACATCATGTTGCTCTGTGAAAGTGTCAAATTGTTCATCAAACTCCTTATTTTTCAAGTCAACAAGAATTTCTTTCTTTCTATCATTTGTCTCTTTTTCTAAATAATCGCTCGTGCATTTAAACAGGTAATATTTATTTTGATAATATAACACATCACTTACTTGCCCAGTTGCCAAATAAAAAACTTCAGGGAATATAGATGACAGATTATCGCCCCTTTTTATTATGAGGTCAATTCCAGATTCTTCTCCATAGCTATTCGCATAATATTCAAAAGAAGCTCCTCTCACATTTAAAAGCTCCCTTATTTCTTTTGCTTTCTCTTCTGTAGGTAAAGTCATATAATTAACTTTTATTACCTTTGCCTCTGATATACTAAGTTCCACATTTGAGTTTTTAGTCATATCGTCTATTACAGTGTTTGCTATTTTATAGTTAGAATACATATTTACAACATCTTCAATGTCACAACCTATGTATTCAATGTCCTCATTTGTAAGAGAGTTCATATATTCATTTGCCGCTTCATTTACTAACTCTTTATCTTTATTAGATAGATAAACTCCTCTCTCGCTTGCAAGCAAATTTAAAGCCATAAGTTTTTCAACAAACTTTTTTACATTTGACACCACATAGTCCTTGAAAAAAACGTCCCCCTTTCCACTTTTTATTTTCCATATATCTTGTCCAAACATCTCTTCATATTTATTTTTTTCTTCAACTATGAGCATCATTGACATTTCTCTTGAAAATTCAGGTGCTGAAACATATACTGTCCCAGTTACCTCAATACCCTTGCAAGAAAAGAGCAAAAATACACAAAATGACAAAATCAAAAAACTAAATTTTCTAAATATTATTTTTTTCATAATCACCTAAATATGCTTATACAAATTGTAGATACAATTATCCCCACTAATGCTCCAACTGCTACCTGAAATGGAGTATGTCCTACATATTCTTTTAATTTCTTTTCAAAATCTATGTCGCTAAATAAACTTGTTTCAAACATCATATGATTTAAGAGTTCTGCTTGTT
>CAMJKC010000003.1 GCA_946406305.1 uncultured Lachnospiraceae bacterium | reverse complement strand
CAGTTATAGTAAGAAATGCTTATGCTATAGAATAAGCAGTTATAGTAAGAAATGCTTATGCTATAGAATATGATTTAATAAATGCAAATGAATTAAAACTATCACTTGAATTTAAAAATATAGAAAATCTTTTTGCTGCAGGACAAATAAATGGTTCAAGTGGATATGAAGAAGCTGCAGGACAGGGGTTAATTGCAGGTATAAATGCTGCGAAAAAAATAAAAAATGAAGAACCTTTAATTTTAAAAAGGTCAGAATCATATATAGGTGTTTTAATTGATGATTTAGTTTGTAAAGAAAATAATGAGCCATATAGAATGATGACATCCAGAGCAGAGTATAGACTTTTACTTAGACAAGATAATGCAGATATAAGGCTTATGAAATATGGATATGAAATAGGGCTTGTAAAATACGATGATTATAAAAAAGTTCTTGATAAAATTGAATTTATTGAAAAAGAAAAAAATCGTTTGAAAACAACTTTTGTTGGGACAAGTCAAGAAATAAATAATTTTTTGAATAAAAATAATTCAAATCCTTTGATAAGTGGAGTAACTTTGGCAGATTTATGTAAAAGACCAGAGCTTGATTATGAAAAGTTAGCAGAAATAGATAAAGATAGAAAAAAAGATTTAAAGAAAGAATATATAGAACAAATATCTATAGAAATTAAGTATGAGGGTTATATAGAAAGGGAAAAACAGCAAGTAGAATATTTTAAAAAAATGGAAGAAAAAAAGATTCCTGCAAATATTGATTATATGAATATTAAAAATTTAAGAATTGAAGCAAGGCAAAAATTAAATAAATATAAACCAGAAAACATAGGGATGGCATCAAGAATAAGTGGGGTTTCACCAAGTGATATAGCAGTTTTACTTGTGTATTTAAAGAAGTAGATATATTTATGGAAGAAATAATAAATAAAGAAGAATTTTTAGAAGAATTGAAAAAAGATTTTAAAGAGAATTTAAACATTAGCCTCTCTTCTTATCAGGGAGAGCAATTTTTTTTATTTGCAAAATTTTTAATGGAAGAAAATAAAAAATATAATCTAACAGCAATAAGAGATGTTAAGCAAATAATAAAAAAACATTTTGTAGATTCTTGTTATATAAAATTATTTTTTGATAAGTATAAATTTAAAGTAGACAAAGTTGTTGACATAGGGACAGGTGCAGGGTTTCCAGGGTTTCCTATAGCAATAATGTATCCTACTATTAATTTTTTATTAATTGACTCGTCTAATAAAAAAATAAATTTTATAAAAAAAGCAACAGAAATAACAAGTGTTCAAAATGTGACAACTTTGTGTTCAAGAGCAGAAGAAGTATCACACAATTCTTTATATAGAGAAAAATTTGATTTGGTTGTTACAAGAGCTGTAGCAAAAATAAACATATTACAGGAGATTTCAGTAGGACTTTTAAAAAAAGATGCACATATGGTATTTTATAAAAATATTGATATAGAAGAGGAAATAAAAAACTCAAAAAATGTTGAGAAAAAGTTATTCATTGAAAAAGTTGATAACATTGAATATGGATTAGAAAAAAATGTAAAAGACAGACAAATTGTAATTTATAAAAAAATGAAAAATACCCCAGATTATTATCCAAGAAAATATAATCAAATTCTATCAAAAGAAATTTAAACTATACTCTCCTATTTAGAAGAAATGTAAATTTATGTGCAAGTATGTTTCACGTGAAACACACTTGCTCTTTTTAGCAATAGGTCACGAGAAAACTCATAAATAACAAACAATATTAAACAACGAGTAATGTTTTTCTGAAATGTTATAGATTTTAAATTTAACTTAACGAAAATTTTATTAGCATAAAATCAACATACATTTATGAGTAAGTGTTAATAAAAAGTGCATAATAAAAATGAAAAAAGGAATCAATAAATAATGTTTTAAGAAAAATAGCTGAAGATCTTAAATCCAACTTGGAGAGAAGTGCACTCTTTGAAAGGCAAAACGAATATTTTAACAACTTATTAACCCATATTCACAAAAAATTTACTGAGAGAAACTACAAAGAAAAGTAGATGAAAAAATCAAAAAAGAGCACTGTTTCACGTGAAACAATTAAATTTTCTTAGAACTAACTTATTTAGAATTTTGTTCTTTAAAACAGTAAAAATAAACCTTTTAACAAGTTATCAACCAATATTCATAAAAAAGTTCTATAATAAGTTTATAAAAAAGTTACTTGAAGAAAAAACCTGTCTTAAGAGAAATAAATTACTTAATGGCAAATTGTAAAAGAAAATTAACTTTATATGAATTAAGAATTTTTATTTGTTGGAAATTCTCATATAGAGATTTTAAATAATTTTTCACCTAAGTAAATATGGTTTATTAAAAACAAAGTTTTTAGAACTTTGTTTACAAACTATAGAGTTATTTGAAATGAGTTTGTGTTTCACGTGAAACATTAGACACGGTGTTTTACAGCAAGGTTTTTTACAAAATATATACAGTTGTTTTTATATAAAACAAAAACTATCAAATTTTTGCTCCGTGTTTCACGTGAAACATAAATAAAAAACATTATGAATTAACAATTTTTCAACATATATTTAACAATAGATTCGTTGACAAAAAGAGTAAAATATAGTAAAATTAAGTAAAAATTACAATGGGAGAAAAGGGCATGGGAAGAATAATATCAATAACTAACCAAAAAGGTGGTGTAGGAAAAACAACAACTGCTATAAATTTAGCAGGTGCTCTTGCTGAGGCAAATCAAAGAGTATTGGTAATAGATTTTGATCCACAGGCAAATGCAACCTCTGGCTTTGGAATTGAATTTGATGAAGATACAAAAACTATAATGGATGTGATTTTGCATAAAGCGGATGTAAGCGATGTGATAGAAAAAGATGTTTTGCCAGGGCTTGATGTATTGTGTGGAGATGTTATGTTATCATCTTTAGAGTCAGAACTTTTATCAGAGAAAAGTAGGGAAGAAAAGTTGAAAAAAGCTATAAGCCCTATAGTTGATGAATACGACTACATTTTAATAGATTGCCCTCCATCTGTTGGAATGCTGACAGTAAATGCTTTGGTTGCAAGTGATAGTGTTATTGTCCCAGTTCAGTGTGAATACTTCTCTCTTGAAGGGCTTACCCAAGTTCTTGATATTATAGATTTAGTAAGACAGAGAATGAATACAAACTTAAAAATAGAGGGAATACTGTTTACTATGTATGACGGCAGAACAAAACTTGCTCAAGACGTAGTAAAAAGTGTAAAAGAAATTCTAAATGAAAAAATATTCAATACTTTAATTCCAAGAAATGTGCGGCTTGCAGAAGCACCAAGTAATGGAATGACAATATTGAATTATGATTCTGATTCTGCAGGAGCAGAAAGTTATAGAAAATTAGCAGGAGAGCTACTCGACTTAAATGTATAAATAAACAATTGAGCAAATATTCAAATATAATATGAGGAGAAAATATGAGTGTAAGAAAAATAGGTCTTCAAAAATCATTGACTTCAATGTTTGGAGAAGAAAGAATAAGAAAAGATTTCATGAATAAGATTGAAGAGAGCAAAAAGAAAGAAGAAATAGAAAAAAATAAAACTTCACAAAATAAAGAAACAGTAAAAGAAGATAATTCAACTAAAGACGAAAAAAATATTAAAACTGAAGGGACAATGGTAAAAATTAATTTGGTTCAGCCAAATTTAAACCAACCAAGAAAGAATTTTGAAGATGAAAAAATTGAAGAGCTATCAGAGTCAATAAAAAAATATGGAATATTACAACCTATTATAGTAAGACAGGAAGGTGCACTTTATAAAATAATTGCTGGAGAAAGAAGATGGAGGGCAGCAAAAAAAGCAGGGCTTACAAGTGTTCCTGTTCAAATAAAAGAATATGACGACAAGACGGCAAAAGAAGTTGCAATTATAGAAAATGTGCAAAGGGAAGACTTGAATGCTGTAGAAGAAGCTTTGGCATATCAAAATTTGATATCAGAGTATGGATTAACCCAAGAAGAAGTTGCGAAAAGAGTTAGTAAAAGTAGGTCAGCGATAGCAAACTCTATGAGAATATTGAAATTACAGCCAGAAGTTCTTGAATATATAAAACAGGGAAAACTTTCAGAAGGACATGCAAGAGCTCTTTTATCTATTGAAGATGAATCAGTGAGAAATAAAATAGCAAAGAGAGCAATAGAAGAAAATCTATCTGTTAGAGATATTGAAAAACTTGCAAGGCTTGAAAAGTTAATAGAATCAAAAAAAGAAAAGAAATTTAAAAATGCTAACGAAGAGAAAAATAAACTAAATGTGATAATAAAAAACATGGAAAAGAATTTCAAACAGAAATTAAATACAAAAGTAAAAATTACTCCAAAGACTGATGAAACGGGAAAGGTTGAGATTGAATATTACTCAATGGAAGATTTAGATAGAATATTTTTACTTTTTGGAACAAAAAAATAAGAGGTTTTTATGATAATTTTTGAAAATATAGATTTGCTCATAGTGATATTTGTGTTGTTAATTTTTGTAATAGTTGCCATGACATTTTCAGTCATAGCTTATGGAAAGTATAGCGAGTTAAATAAAAAATATGAATTATTTATGACAGGAAGAGATGCAGAAAGTCTTGAAGAATTTTGCATGAGCTTACAAAATGATATAGATTTCTTGATGGAAGATAATCAAAAAAATAAAGATATTATAAAAAATTTGAATAGAATAACTAAAAACTCTTTTCAAAAAATAGGAATCCACAAATATGATGCATTTGAAGAAAAGACAGGAAAGAGATCTTTTGCTCTCGCAATTCTTGATTTCACAAATACAGGTTTTGTAATTACTTGTCAAAATAATGGAGACAACACTATAGTTTTTATAAAAAATGTAGATGCGGGGACAACAAGTGTAAAACTTGGTCCAGAAGAAGAAAGAGCTTTAGTTTCTGCTATGGGACAAATTGAATAAAAGAGGAAAAAATGGCAAAAAGAAGTTTTAGAAAAAGAAATCTAAAAATTCCTATGGCAGCTGTTATGCTTTTTGTTTTTTTTATATCTATTTTTTATTTTAATTTTCAAATAAATAAAAACATAGAGCAGCAGAGAAATCAAGCACAAGAAACAGACACATCTCAATTTCCAGTAATATATCAAAGCATAAATGACAAAAAAATTAATAAAATGAGAGCATATAGGGACATAAATTATAGCATGGTTTCTAATGAAACTTTATCTGTTCTTAGTTCAGATAGAAAGTTTGAGATGATTATTGAAAAAAATAATTCCATATTTGATTCTATAGAATATGAAGTTAGGGATAAGAGTTCAAGAGAATTGGTCGAGAGAACAGTTTTAAATATTCCTTATGTTGCAGATAACACAATAAAAGTATCTGCAACTATTCAAAATTTAATACAGAGGGATAGAACATATACTCTTACAATAAAAATTGATTTGATAGATAAGAGAGCATATTATTTTACAAATATAATTTACAAAGATAGAACAATTTTAGAAAATGCAATAGAGAGAGTCGCAAGTTTTACTACAAAGACTTTTAACAGGTCAGAAGCAGTAGAAATAATTCAATTTTTGGAAACGAGTCCAAATAGGGATTTAAGACAGTTGCACAGTGTATCAATTCAATCATCTTTTGATCAAATTACTTGGGCAGATACAAAAATGGTACTTGAAAGCGAACCAGTGTATAAAATATATGAAGCACAAAATTACTGTTTTAATATAGATGTCAATTTTTATTCCACTTGCGAAAGAAATAACAAAAAAGAAAGATACATAAATGTAGATCAATATGTTGTTCGTTGGGATGATAAAAGATTTTACATAATGAAATTTGATAGAAAAACAGAAGAAATACTTGACTTAACAAATAGACCTTATGACGAAGAAAGAGATAGATTTTACCTTGGAGTTTCAAACATAAAAAATATAGAAAAAATAGAATCAGAAAACAAACAATATTTTATGTTTACAAAACAAAAAGAAGTATTTTTTTATGATACAGAAGCAGAAAAATTAGTGGAAATATATTCTCAAAATGTAAAAGATGTAACAACATATAACAGAATGTCAGACGATTATAATGTAAAACTTATGTCTGTGACAGATGAAGGTAATGCAAGGTTTTTAATATATGGCTATAACATGAGAGGTTATAATGAGGGTTATTTGGGAATATCTCTTTTTACATATAACAAAGAAGAAGATACTATAAACGAAGACTTTTTTATACCTATATACACAACATATCAAAACTTAAAATATGATTTGCAAAAAGTTTGTTCTATAGTAAACAATAATTTTTACTTTAAAACTTACGATAGAGTATATTCAGTAAATATAAATACAGGAGAAATAGTTTTACTTGTTCAAAACTTAGAAGAAACAAAGTGTGCAACAAGTGCAGATGGAAAATTTATGGCTTACAATAGCATAGATGGTGGCAACATAACAATAATAAATTTTGAAAACAACACAGAAGAAATCATACAAAGGGAAGAAGGAATGATAAACGATGTCATAATGTGTATGAATGATGATTTGTTTTATGGTATAATGAATGAAGAAAATATTTGGGTTGATGATGGAAAAATAATAGCAAGGCTTTTTGATAGCATAAACACTATAAATCTGAGAACGAAAGAAACCAAAGTTTTTAGTGAGGATAATATTTATTATTACAACATAATAACTACAGATGAAATAATAAAATATAACAAATATGTGAAAGAAAATAGTCATTATAAAGTTGTTACAAATGGAGTTATAAGAAATAATATGCTTATAGAAAATATAGAAGAATTTCCTATAAAAGAAGAATTTTTTGATGACAAGCTAAGAGTTGCATATATCAATTTTAAAATAAAAAATAAATTAGAATTAGAAAAGAAATCAGAAATGAATTTGAGACAAGAAGAGCCTTTTGCTCTTGAGAGAGAAGTAAGACCAGAAAAAGATATATACTATGTTTATACAAATGGAACTCTTGTATCAAAGAGAAATGTCTTAACAGATGCAATATCAGAAATAAGAGATAGTTTTGGATATGTAAAACTTAACGATAGCATAACTTGTTACAATAGATCAAATAAAGCAAATGTTTCATATTTGAGACAGGAAGACAGCATAATGGAAAATATAAAGGGCTTTAAGGAAAATTTTTATTTAAAAGAAAATAAAGTTTTAGTTATGAATATTACAGGAGTTATGGAAAGAGATTTAGAGTACTATATAACCTTAGGGCAAAAGGTAGCAGTTTATAAGGATAATGAATTTCAATTCTTTGTTACGGGTTATGACAATAATAATTATGTTTTGCAATACCCAGCAACTACTAATGAAGAATCAAGAAGAATACTAACTTCGAGAGCAACAGTTCACAGCCTTGTGGTGGAAGATGGAGCAGTAGCTTTTTCTCAACTTGAAAAATTAGAATAATTATTAGAGAGGAGTAAAAAGTCTTCAAAAGATAAATCTTCGGGCCTATTTAAAGGGTCAATATTCAAAGAAGAAAGGATATTAAAAACTTTATTTTTTTCAATTTTCAAAGAAGAAGAGAGAGAGTTTAAAATAGTTTTTCTCCTTTGTGCAAAAGAAGCCTTAACCAATGTAAAAAACTCATTTTCTATATTATATAAAATGCTTTGTTTTTTGATAAATTTAACAACTTGTGAGTCAACTTTTGGAGTAGGGGTAAATTTTTCTTTACTTATGAAAGGACCAGAAAAGACATCAGAATAAAACTTAACACCAAGAGTCAAAACACCATAATCTTTTGTGTGAGGGACAGCAAGTATTCTATCGGCAACTTCTTTTTGAACTAAAATGTTTAACTCTTGAAAAAGATCGCTTGATAAAAGCTTCATAATGATAGGAGATGTTATATAATATGGAATATTTGCAACAACTTTTAGATTGTTATTTGGCAAGTTGTTATCAGATAAAAACTTATAAATAAAATCATCGGACATTTTTAAAAAATCTCCATTGATTAAGAAAAAATTACTATTTGAAGAGAATTTTTTTGAGAGGACAGGAATTAGAGTTTTATCTATCTCTATACAAATAACATTTTTTGAAACAGATAATAAAAACTTAGTCAAATTGCCATCTCCAGGACCGATTTCAAAAATAGATTGAGAAGGCTCTATGTTTGCAAAATTTATTATTTGCAAAAGTGATTCCTCGTCATATAAAAAATTTTGACCGAGTTGTTTTTTGAAATTAAAATTAGGATACGTTTTCATAAATTAAAATATAACATTTTTTAAAATAAAAATCTATAAGGTGAAAGGAGCAATGTGTGAAGTATATAAATTTTGATTTTGCAATAGATGAGAGTTTTGATATTAATTCATACGAGCAAATAGCACTTAGGGCATTTACCGATTTACACATAAAGAGGACAGGAAAAATGTCTGGATGGCTTGAATGTGAAAAGCTGCTAAAAGATACAGAAAAAAAGCAAATGTTTAAAATAGTAAAAGAGGTAAAAAAAGAAGCAGATGTTCTGGTTGTTATAGGAATAGGAGGTTCTTATCTTGGAGCAAAAGCAGCCATAGACTTTTTATCAGATTATTATAAATTTGAAGAAGGGCTTGAAGTAATTTTTGTAGGCAATAGTTTATCGGAAAAATATTTAATAGACACAGCAAAATATTTAGAGAATAAAAATTTCTACATAAATGTCATAAGTAAAAGTGGTGGAACACTTGAACCAGCAATAGCTTTTAGGTATTTTAAAGATATGGTAGAAAAAAAATATAAAAGCGAAGCAAAAAAACATATAATAATAACAACAAGTAAAAACTCAGGTTCTTTAAGAAAAATTTCAATAAGAGAAGGATATAGAACACTTTTTATACCTGATAATATAGGTGGGCGATATTCGGTTTTGACACCTGTTGGCTTATTTCCAATAGCCTGTGCTGGATTTGATGTTGAAAAAATTTTAGAGGGTGCAAAAGAGACAAAAGAAGAAGTAGATAGTGTAAGTTACAGAAAAAATCCTGCTATGCAGTATGCTGTAATAAGAAATGTATTATATAAACAAGGGAAAGATATAGAAGTATATTCTACCTTTAATCCAAATATGAGACAATTTTTAGAGTGGCTAAAACAACTTTTTGGAGAATCGGAGTGTAAGAATTTCGCAGGAATTTTCCCTGCCTCTCTTATATTAAGCACAGATTTACATTCTATGGGACAGCTTATGCAACAAGGGAAGAGAAATATTTTTGAAACATTTATAAATGCAAATAGAGAAAATGTAAAAAATAATTTGTATTTAGAAAAAGATAAAAATGATTTAGATAACTTAAATTTTGTTACACATAAAAACATAAATGAAATAAATAAAATTGCAAGACTTGCAACTATGAAAGCACACAGGGAAGGAAAGGTTCCTATAATAGATATATCTTTTGAGAAACAAGATGAAAAAACATTAGGTGCAATGTTCTATTTTTTTGAATACTCTTGTGCAATAAGTGCTTATATATTAGGTGTTAATCCATTTAATCAACCAGGTGTAGAAGCATACAAAAAAAATATAAAAGAAATTTTAAACAAAAAATAAGAAAGGAGAAAATATGGAAGATACAAAAGAGTTTTTAATCGATGCAAAAAAAGCATTGATAGATTTAGAAGAAAAAAAGAAAGAAATAAATGTATTAAAGGGTAAGGAGGCAACTTTTACTCAAAACTTAAACGAACTGAATAAGACAAAAGAAGAGTTAATAAAAAAGGCAATTAAAGAAAGAAAAGATAATATTGAAAAAGAATATAGCGAAAGAATAACGAACATCAATACGAAAATAGATGAAGCAAAAGAAAGAAGAGAAAAAGAAAAGAGAAAAAATATAGTTGCACTTACCGAAAAAGAAACAAGGGTAAAAAAAGAAAATAATTTATTTTTAAATAATGAAATAAAAAGAGTTTTAAAAGAAAACAAATTGCCAAATTTTGTAAACTCAAAATTTTATTTATCTTTATTTAAGTGTAAAACTGTAGGAGAAGCAATAAGAGCATTTTTCTGGTTTTTAATATGTTTTATATTGATACCTGCTTTGTTAATTTTTATAAATAGAGAAGCATCAATATGGATAAAAGGAGCCATTGTAGTTGTAGATATTTTAATATTCGGAGGCATATGGCTTTTGATAGAAAATTTTGTAAAAGTAGATGATGATGTTTTGAATCAAATAAGAGAACTTAGAAAAGACATAAGAGATAATGAGAAAGAAATAAATAAGATAACAAAAGAAATATCTAAAAGCAATAAAGGAGAAGAACTTTTTGATTATGCAGAATTTGATAAAGAAATACAAAAAGAAAAAGAAGAACTTATAAAAGCAAAAGAAAAACAAGAAGAGGCCATAAAAGAATTTAGTGAAAAAGAAATTAGTGAAATAACAGAGAGAATAGAAGGTGCAGCAGATAGAGATATAAGTAAAGTAAAAGCTGCAATAGACAAGACAAAAGCAGAGTTAGAAAAAGCACAAAAGACATTAGAAAATATCAATAGCAAAATAAACGAAAAATATGCAATATATATAGGGAATGAAAATATGAATACTACAAAAATAGATAAATTAATTGATGCAGTAAATGAAAATGCTGACATTACAATAGAAGAAGCAGTAAATAAAGTATTAGGAAAAAAATAAAGTGAAGCAAAATACATTATTTAGAAAATATAGACCTCTAATATTTGATGACGTTGTAGGGCAGGATGCAATAATTACTACATTAAAAAACCAAATATCAAATAACAAGATAGGACATGCATATCTTTTTTGTGGAACGAGGGGAACTGGAAAAACAACTGTTGCAAAAATATTTGCAAGAGCGATTAATTGTGAAAATAAAAAAGATTCAAATCCTTGTAATTCTTGTGAGTCTTGTGTGTCAAGTATAGAAGGAAACAATTTAAACATTTACGAAATGGATGCCGCAACTAATAACAGTGTAGAAGATATAAGGAGTATAAAAGAAACAATTTCTTTTCCTCCTCTTAACAATGAGAGATATAAAGTGTTTATTATTGATGAAGCGCAAGAGTTATCTGATTCGGCAAGGGATGCATTTTTAAAGACTTTGGAAGAACCACCTGAATATGTTGTTTTTATATTAGCGACAACAGAACCAAATAAATTTAAACAAACAATTTTGTCAAGATGTCAAAGATATGACTTTAGAAGAATTAGCATACAGGAAATAAAAGAAAACTTAAAAAAAATATGTGAAAAAGAAAATATAAAAATTACAGATGATGCTTTATATTTTATAGCAGATAGAGGCGATGGGTCAATGAGAGATGCAATAAGCATACTTGATAGGTGCAGGGCATATATCATTGAAGAAGAAATAAATTTAAAAAATGTAAAAGACATACTTGGGACTGCAAATGATGAAGTTTTTCACGATATAACGAAAGCTATTGAAGAAAGTGATATAAAGAAAGTATTATTGAAATTAAACGAAACAATAAATGAAGGAAAGGAAATAAATGCATTTTTATGTGACTACATATTGTTTATAAAAGATTTATTGATAGTAAAAAATCTTGATGCTCCAGAGGAAAATTTAGGCATAACAAAAGAAAAGTATGAAAAAATAAAAAATTTTTCAAAAAATATACCAAAAGAAACTATAATATGGTATATTAAAAGGTTGTCAGAGTGTTTAAACAGTATAAAAAATGTTGAAAACAAAAAAGTATTACTTGAAACTTGCCTTATAAGACTTGCAACTCCTGAAAATGATTATATAGAAGAAGCAGTTATGAGTAGGATTGCAAATATTGAAGAAAAAATAAACTCAAACACATATGTAAAAGTAGTAGGAAAAGAAAATGTTGAGAAAGAAGAAAAAGGTAATGAAAATTTACCAAAAGAAAATAATACTATAAAAGTTTCAAGAGCTACATATGAAGAGTTAAATAAAATTATAGAGAATTGGCTCCTAATAATATCAGACTTTACAAGGCTTGAAAAAGCAATATTAAAAAAGTGTAAAATTCTTCCAAGTTCTAAGGAAGCACCTGGGATAATAGAAATTGTGACAAATGATTTTGCAACCTATGATATACTTAAAAAAAATGATATTGCAAAAAAAATAGAAAACAAAATTAAGACAACAATAGATAAAATAGTTCAAGTAAAAATTTCTATAGCGGAAAATGTAAATGAAAAAGAAGATGTGAAAATAGAAATAGATGAATTACTTGGAAAAGATGTTGTGATAGAGAAAGAATGATGAATTTTATATCAAAAGATTTTGAAAAATTAGTAGAAGAGTTATCTTCACTTCCTGGTGTGGGAATAAAGTCTGCAGGGAGGTTAGCTTTTCACATAATAAATGAGCCTATTGAAAAAAGTGAAGCACTTGCAAATGCAATAAAAAATGCTGCAAAAAATGTAAAACATTGTAAAATATGTAATATGATAACAGATGATGAAGTATGCAGCATATGCAAAAATGAAATAAGAAATAAAAAAATTATAATGGTAGTAGAAAATGACAGAGACCTAATAGCTTATGAAAAAGTAGGAAAGTACAAAGGGCTTTACCATGTATTAGGAGGTGCAATATCTCCACTTTTAGGAATAGGACCAAATGAGTTAAAAATCAAAGAACTTTTAAAAAGGCTTACACAAGATGTAGAAGAAGTAATACTTGCTACTAATTCTTCTATAGAAGGGGAAGCCACAGCAACATATTTAGCAAAAATAATAAAACCTTTAAATATAAAAGTATCAAGAATAGCAAGTGGTGTTCCTGTTGGTGGGGACATAGAAAATATAGATGAAGTAACATTATTCCGTGCTTATGAGGGGAGGGTAGAAATATAAATTGGACCAGTTAGAATTTGAAAATCTCATAATAAAAATGAAACATAGGAATGAGGAAGAAGATTATAAAACGGCAGCTTATATTGCAGACAAAATAGTTTGGGACAATGTTGAAGATATAAATCTTTTGGTTTTTGTATCAACGATATATGAAAAAAATAAAGATTTCAAAAGGGCGAGAGAAATTTTAGAAAAAGCATATAAAGTGGCTCCGATAAAAAATAGATTATATTTTCCTTTATGTATAATATGTATAAAGAATAAAGATCTAAAAGCAGCAAGAAATTATTATATAGATTTTTGTAATAGTTTCAAAGAAGACCCAAGAAAGCATTTACTCAAGTATTATTACCTAAAAGGAAAAGGTGCAGAAGTAGATCAACAGATAAGAGTATTAGAAGAATATACAGAAGAAGAAAAAGATGAAGAAATGTTATTTGAACTTGCTATTTTATATGACAGGTTGGGAAATAAAGAAAAAGTAATACAAATATGTGATTATATAGTAGACTTTTTTGGAGTAAAGATAAAGGGTTATGGAAGGGATGCTTTATTATTAAAAAAGAAATACGAAAAACTTTCAGTATATGAAACAGGACTTTTGCTTGACAATGAATATAGTAAAGAAAATTTAGATGATGAGAAGGAAGCATATAATTACAACACAGGAGAAAATGACAGACTTGTAGCGATAAATAGAGCAGAAGATAAAAATAAAGAAATAGAAGATATAAAAGAAAAAGTAGAAAAAGTAGAGACTATAAACAGAGAAGAGAATGAAATAAAAAATGAAGAAAGACAAGATTTTCCTTATAAAGTAGATATAGACAACTATCAACCAACAGATAAAGAATTAGCTTTTTTAAATAATGAAGATGGTGAGAAAAAGAAAAAAATAAAACAGATGATAGAAAATATTAAAAGAGGAAATGAAAAGGAAGAAGAAAAAACAGCATTTATTGAATTTAGAGAAAGGAGTTTTGTAAGAAAAAGGAGGTTAAACACAATGCATATTGATGAGTTAAAGTTACATATGATTATTGAGGCATATTCAAAGGAAGAGGGAATTGATATTGCAAAAGAAGAACTTGATTATATACATCGTGCAAAAGGTGAAAAAGTATCAATGGTAAAAGTTTCCGCCTACAATATGAATGACAAAGGTTTTGATTATTATATTCAAAAACTTGGTGGAAGAGATATGATAATAGAGAGTGCAGGAAGGCTAAAAGAACAATTAATAGATGACATAGAAGAATTTATGTTAAATAAGAGAAATAAAAACATTGTTGTTCTTGTAGATGTAATAAATAACTTTGACAGACTGGCACAAAAAAGACCTTCTTTTTTAGACAGGTTTGACATATATTCTGTTGTGAGCCCAAAGAGACAAGAAAAGTTGGAAATGGGTGAATCAAAAAAAGAAATAGAGCCAAGTGTTAATATGTCAGAGAGTGATAAAAAGATAATAAATAGAGAAATAGAAGAAATAAAAGAAAATATTAAAAAAGTTGAAAAAATAGTAGATGATAAAGAAGAAAGAAAAAAAGATAACATTCCTATAGAGAGAAATGAACATTTAATACAGAAGGCACTTGAAGCAAAAAGAAATGGGAGCAGAGATGATAAAAAAGAGAATATAAGTAGGAAAGATAAAGAGCAAGTAGAAAAAAACACGACAAGAGAAATGCAAATTGATGAGTTTGTAGAGTATTGTAAGAATTATGCAAAAAGTATAGATTGTGTTATGCCAGGAAAAACCATACCTGCATTATATGAAGCAGTTGAAGAAATGGTAGAAGGTGGAATGAAATTGACAGAAGAAAATGCAGTAAATCTAATGGAAGAAGCAGCAGACAGAGCAGAAAAGCCAAGGTTATTTAGCAAACCTAAATATGACAAAGAAGGCTGTTTAATATTAAGTGAGGAGCATTTTATATAATATGCAACAATTTTTTTTAGAAAATTTAATAATGATTTTAATAGTTCTGTTTTTGATTTTTGACTTTATGAAAGGATATGAGTCAGGCTTTTTAAAAAGGCTACTCTCTCTTGCAAACCTTATAATAGCTATTATAATAACAAGGACTATGACACCAATAGCTGTAGAAGTAGTAAAAGATTTTACTAATATTCAATCAACTATAAGTAATGCACTTTATAAAGTGCTAATGAGAACAGATATTTTTGACAAAGTTGATGTAAGTGTGATAGGAAATATTTTTAATGCACAAGATATGACAAATGCTATGAGTGAATATATAAATAGCAATTTGACAAATCTAATACTTAACATAATATGTGGAGCTGGAGTTTTTTTTACATCACTTATATTCTTGAAAATAATATGCAAACTTCTTGATGTAGTAGATGTAATACCAGTTGTAGGAGAATTAAATAAAATTCTTGGTGGTATACTTGGAGTAATTGAAGGTGTTTTTGTTATATGGTTTATATTTATGATATTTAGAATTTTTTCAGGAGTGCCAGTTGTGGGAAGAATTGTTGAAAACATAAAAGGCTCACCAATAGTAATGTTTCTATACGACAACAATATGATTTACAATATTTTAGAGAGTCTTTTAAATATTTTTAAATAAAATATGAAAAAGAAAAAAATAATTTTTTTAATTTCATCAATAATTCTTTTATTCATAATAATAATTTTTTTGTTGTTTGGATTTACAGAAAATTTAAAGTTAGTGATGCCAAAATATGATACAGTAGTATATAGTGAAGCAAATTTTTTACAATATGACTATGATTTAATAGTAAAAGCAAAAAACGAAATAGAAAAACAATACAATAGAATAAAGAATAAAAAATATAAAGACAACGATTATTATAAAAAAGGCATAAGAGAAATATTAAGACTAAATTTAATGAGCATTGAGAACTATATAAAAAATTACGATGAAGAAAAGCAAAAAAAATGGCAGGAGCTTGAAGATGTTTCATATATAGACATTATACATTCTTATAATTATGCAAAAAACAAAAGAGGTAATGATTTAGTTTTATATATAGATATGTCTACAGTAAAAGAAGAAGAGATGTATTATACTGTAAAAGGGTCTTTTTATTTGCCAAGTGATATGAGGGAAAAAGAGATGCCAAAAGCAACAACGTCAAACATAGAAGAAGGTGAGCAAGAAATAAAGATTCTAAAAGATGCAAATATATGTTATGCCTATGGACCAAATTTCTTATATGTGTCAAATGTTGCACTTATTGATAGAGTGAGAGGAAGTGATTTTGACACAACAATAAAGATGAAAGATTTACTTAAAACAAACAAAGATTATGAAGAAAATAATGACAATTTTGATAGTAATATAGAAATACAAAAAATAGAATTATCAGAAGAAGAGAAAGATAGTTTAGAGCAATTTATAAAAGCAATAAGCACAGTATATATGAATTATATATGTTATGATGAAAAAGGATATATTACTGATTTATATTATTTTACAAAATAAAATATAGTACCCGTAGGAGCTGGTAAAGTTGGTCGTAGGGGCGAGCAGTGCGAGCCCAAACAAATGAAAAGGAGTAAAGATGAGAAAAAGAGTTATAGCAGGAAATTGGAAAATGAATATGACAGGAACAGAAGCGAAAAAGTTTTTAAAAAAAATAGTGGAAAAAATAAATACAGATAAAAAAGAAATAGTTCTATGTGTTCCAAGTATTGATATACCAATAGTAAACAATATAATAAAGAATACAAAAATAAAACTAGGTGCAGAAAATTTTTATTTTGAAAACAGAGGGGCATACACTGGAGAAATTTCAGCAGAGATGCTAATAGATCAAAAAGTTTCATATGTGATAATAGGTCATAGTGAGAGAAGACAAATTTTTAAAGAAACAAGTAAAATGATAAATAAAAAAATAATAAAAGCAGTAGAAGAGAATTTAATACCTATTATTTGTTGTGGTGAAACTCTAAAGCAAAGAGAAAAAAAAGAGACCTTATCTCACATAAAAAAACAGATAGAAGATGCATATAAAGGTGTAGATGAAAAATATGTAAAGAAGACAATAATCGCTTATGAACCAATATGGGCGATAGGGACAGGAAAGACAGCAACGGCAGACGAAGCAGAAGATGTATGTAGTTACATAAGAAAACTAATTAAAAATTTATATGATGAAAAAATATCACAAGAGATAAGAATTTTATATGGTGGCTCTGTAAATAAAAATAATGCAAAAGAAATATTTTCAAAAGAGAATATAGATGGAGGGCTCATAGGAGGAGCAAGCATAAAAGAAGATTTTATTGATATAGTAAAAGCATAATGCTTTTGGAGGCTTTATGGATAGTTTAAAAGAATTAGATGAGAGAAAAGAAAAAATATTAAAACTCATAATCAAAACTTATCTCGATACGGGGGAACCTGTAGGCTCAAGAACTATAAGTAAAATGATAAATGAAGAGTTGAGTTCTGCAACGATAAGAAACGAGATGAGTGACCTTGAAGATATGGGATACATTATGCAACCACATGCATCGGCAGGTCGTGTGCCAAGTGATAAGGGTTATAGATTTTATGTTGACTCATTGATGATTGAAAAAAGTTTAGAAGTAAAGCAAATAAAGGCAGAGATGTTTGAGCGAGTTGACAGGCTTGAAAATATGCTTAAAGGACTTGTAAAAACAATAGCGACAAACACAAATTACGCAGCCATGATATCTGCTCCAAGTATTATGGGAAATAAAATAAAATATATACAACTTTCAACTATAGATGAAAATAAAATTTTGGCAGTAGTTGTTTTAGAGGGCAATATTGTAAAGACACATATCATAGATATTGGAAAAACTGTTTCTTCAAAAGACATAGTAGACTTGTCGGTAAATATAAATGAAATTGTAACAGGAAAAGAAGTTAGAGAGATAGTAGAAAAGAATTTTTTTGATAAAAATGAGAAAGCAAATGATAAAGATATAAAAAAGATAATACAAGAAATAATAAAGGCGATAAAAGAAGATCCACTTGAAAATTCAATATTTACATCGGGAGCAAACAATTTCTTAAAATATAAAGAACTTACAGAAAATGAAAATGTTGAAAATCTTGTAGAGACTTTTGAACATAAAAACGAATTAGTTCAACTTATAGACAATGTAAATAAAGAAAGTGGAATAAAGATATATATAGGAGATGAAACACCAATAGAGTCTATGAAAGATTGTTCAGTAGTAACGGCAAATTGTGATTTTGGAAATGGTATGAAAGGAATGGTAGGAGTTGTTGGACCAAAGAGAATGGATTATGAAAAAGTTATAAAAGCCATAACAGGGATTGTTAAAAATGTTGGAAGAGAATTGGAGGAATAATGAAAAAAATTTTTTTAGTTATAATTTTTACTATTTTAACATTATATTCTTGTAGCTACTATGACTTTAGAGAAGTAAAAGGAACTCTTGAATATGTAGATGATGTTAATGAAGAAAGTGAAGAAACAGAAGAAATGGTAGAAGAAGTAGAAGAGACGACAGGTACATTGGAAAACATTTCAACAGAGAGTGAGATTTTGAAAAAAGAAAACAACAAAAATATTGTGATAGAAGACATAATGCCTTTTTATAAAAAGACCCTCTATGCGAGAGCATTTTTAATGCAATTTAATGAAGATGATTTATTTGAAGCATATATTGATTTGCAAAATAGGATGCAAGAAGAAAATTATAATAATGTAGAAAGCAGTATAGTAAAGTTAAATTATAATGCTATAGAGTCTGCTATACAAAATGATTATAAGTATATAGTGGAGAGATATAATTTACTGGAAGAAACAAATTATTTAGGAGATATAAAAAATTTTATAAAAGGGAAAAAAGAAGAAGTAGAGAATTATTCAAATAATGGTTCTATAGCAACAGATACATATTCTTTAGTTATAAATTTGGAATCGTTAAACAAAAAAACGAGGTATTATGAATTTGATGCTACAATATTAGAACCTGTAGTCATACCAAAAAACACAGTAGAAACACTTGAAGAAGGTGATAAGATAATGATAAAGTATCCAATGGATGTGGAAGATAAAAATAATAAAGAAGAAGCAAATACAATGATGATATATGATGGTGGACTTGGATTTACTTATAGTAAGGAAAAGAGAGGAGAAGTAATATCTGAAAGTGATATAGATTGTGAAAATTACTTAGTGTCTCTAAATGACGATTATTATGTTTTTTGTGAAGGGGAAAATGTAAAAGCAGAGTGTAAAAAATTGGACACAAAAGTAAGAGTTTTAATAGATGGAAGAGTTGGAAAAGGCCGCAACATTCAAAATCTTGCAACAGCTACAATGAACTATAAAAACGGAGAAGGAGATGAAAAGCTTTTATATGACAATATAGAAGTATTTGACACCTATGAGAGTGAAAAGGAAAATACTTTTTTTGAAAAAGATAAAACCTTTTATGCAAATTATATAACTTTTGATAGAAAAGGGTATATAATAGATATGTTTCATTTGATAAATGACTAAAAAAAGTTTTTTAAAAATAATATATGATGAAAGGTTAATATTGATACTTGGAATTATTATTTCGAGTATCAATTTTTATATATTACTGACAAATAAAATTATAATGATAGATGAAGAATTTTTTGTAACAAAAGATTCAAATCCATACAATTTTTTGAATTATGGAAGATGGACAAATTTTATATATGCAAAAATTTTTTTTAATGGAAGAATTTTTGATTTTTTTACAGATTTTATAGCGATTATATATTTTAATATATCAGCAATATTCTTCTTATATCCATACTTTGAAAAAAGTGATAATAAAATAATAAAAATGCTTGCACTGTCTATATTCTCAACTCTTCCATTTTCTGTAGCACAAAATTTTTCTTTTTCACAACAAATTATTCCTATTGCTTTGTCAATGTGCTTTACTGGAGTAGCTTTTTTACTTACAATAAGTGAAGAAAAAAAACTAACATTAGCTATTTTTCTCCTCACTTTATCAATAGGTGCATATCAAGCATTTGTAGAAGTTTATATTGTGGCAATATGTTCTTATTTACTGTATAGAGTATTATACAACAAAGAGGTTTCAAGAGTTAAAAAAAGAGGATTTATAGTTTTACTTTTGAGTATCATATTTTATTTTATAATTAATTTTTGTTTTAGAAGTTTTTATGCATCAAAGGTAAATTATTTAGATGAAACATATATAGGAATTTTTTCTGGTGAAAAATTTAAAAACTTTCTTATGTCTATAATGAACATACTAAGAGTTAATTTTGCAATTACTATATATGGAGAAGTTATATATGGTGGGCTTGTAATAAGAAGTGTATATTTGTTGTTTTTTATTTTTATGGTTTTATATGTGAAGAATAACAAAAATAAAAAAGTTTTTTTATACTATATATTGTTTTTCATATCTCCATATTTAATGTATATTTTAATGCTTACATATAAAACACAGGGGAGGATGATGCTTTCATTATCTATAGCAATTTCTTTTCAGATTTTAGTTTTATATAATTTTGTTAAAAGTGAAAAATATAAAAAAAGTATAATTTTTATCTGTGTAGTTTTTATAGCATATAATACTGTTTTAAATAATTTGAGCTTTGTTACCGCAAAAAAAAGTTATGAAAAAGATATGCAGTTAGTAACCGAAATTTTAGAAGATATAAAAGAGAAAAACATAGACACAAATGGTAAGAAACTTGTAACTATAGGGTCTATTGATGAAGAGAAAAAATCAAATTTTAGAAATGTGACAATAGGAGCTTCTTTTTTTTCTTGGGATGGAGGGAATATAAATAGAATTAGACAGTTGATAAAAATAAATGGAGTAGAATTTTTAATGCCAAGTAAAGAAGAAATAACTTTTTGTTTTGAGTTATCAAAAAATAAACCAAAATGGCAAGAAGAAAAAAATATATGGGTGGTTGATGATTTGTTGATTATAAAATTTAGTGAACCTAATGAAAAATGGTTTAAGACAAATTTAGATATATAATTATTTAATCTTTAGAAATTTTTTAATGGCAAAAAAAGTTTCATCTGATAAATCGTGTTCAATCTTGCAAGCATCTTTAGCTGCTTGTTTTTCTTTTACACCAATGGAAGTAAAAAATGTCGTTAAGACTTTATGCTTGCTAAAAACATGTGAAGCAATTTTTTTACCTTCATCTGTAAGCAAAATCATACCATTTGCATCCATTTCAATATAATTAGAATCTTTTAATTTTCGTGTAGCATAAGACACACTTGGTTTAGATACACCTAAAAAAGATGCTATATCTACAGAACGCACATAGCCTTGTTTTTCTTTTAAGATGTGGATTGCCTCCAAATAGTCTTCTGCAGACTCATGTAATTCCATAAAAACTCCTTTTGTTATATTTTATGTTAATATAAATAAAAAGTCAATAAGAAAAGAAATAAAAAAGTTATTGACAAGAGAAAAAAAGTTTAATATAATTCACTTTAGTTAGAGTTGTCTAACAAAAGTAAGAGGATTATAAGAGGAGGGAGTAATTATGAATATACAAACATATATTGTTTTAGGAATAATAGTTTTTTTAATGGCACTTTCAATAGTGAGGATGATAAAAAAAGGCATTCCTTGCACTTGTGGAAAAGACTGTAAAAATTGTAACAAGTGTAATTGTAATTAAAATAAGGAAGGAAAAAATATGTTACCACTAATTTATGCAAAGACAGGTGATGTAGTAAATATAAAAAAAGTAATGGGAAAGGACTCAACAAAAAAGCACCTTTTAGAGATGGGGTTTGTTGAGGGGTCTATTGTTAGAGTAGTATCATCACATAATGGCGATTTAATACTTAATGTAAAAGAAAGTCGCATTGCACTCACAAAAGAGATGGCAGAAAAAATAATGATGGATATAGAAGATGAAAAAGAGCTTCTAAAAAATAAAAAATAAAAATAGAGAGGAGGTTTTATGACTTTAAAGGACATAAAGGTTGGCGAGAGTTGTATTGTTGAAAAAATAAATGGTGAGGGAAAAGTAAAAAGGCGGATAATGGATATGGGAATCACAAAAGGAGTTGAGATTTACATTAGAAAAGTGGCACCACTTGGAGACCCAATAGAAATGACAGTTAGAGGATTTGAATTATCTTTAAGAAAAGATGAAGCAGAAAAAATTGATGTGTTAAAAAAATAAAAATTATTGAAAGGAGAATTGCTTTAAGCAATAAAATAATATGAAAATTGCATTAGCAGGAAATCCAAATTGTGGTAAAACAACTTTATTTAATGAACTTACAGGCTCGTCTCAGTATGTAGGAAATTGGCCTGGAGTAACAGTTGAAAAAAAAGAAGGCAAGTATAAAAAAGATAAAAATGTCATAATACAAGATTTGCCAGGTATATATTCATTATCTCCATATACGATGGAAGAAGTTGTAAGTAGAAATTACTTGATAAATGAAAAGCCAGATGTAATATTAAATATTATAGATGGAAGTAATATTGAAAGAAATTTATATTTAACAACACAACTTATAGAAATAGGTATACCAGTAGTGGTAGCAATAAATATGATGGACGTTGTTGAGAAAAATGGTGACAAAATTGATACTGAAAGATTATCAAAAGAATTAGGAAGTGAAGTAATTGGAATATCTGCATTAAGGGGAGAGAATGTAAACGAAGCCATTGATTTGTGTATAAAGGAAGGACAAAAAAAAGAAAAGAAGGAGTGCCCACATGTATTTAAAGGGTCTGTAGAGCATGCACTTGCCCATATTGAAGAATCAATACAAAATTTAGTTTCAAAAGAAAATATAAGATGGTATGCAATAAAAATATTTGAGAGAGACAAAGAAGCATATAAAAATTTAAACATTGACAAAGATGTAATTTCACATATGGAAGAACATATAGTTGATTGTGAAAAAGAAATGGATGAAGATTCAGAAGGAATTATAACAAACCAAAGATATGAATATATAGAAAACTTAGTTGGAAAGACAGTAGTAAAGAAAAAAGAAAAAGGTTCTTTAACTGTATCTGATAAAATTGATAAGGTTTTGACAAATAGAATTTTAGCACTTCCTATATTTGCAGTTATTATGTTTTTAGTTTATAGTATTGCGATGGGAAACTTGGGGACATTTTTAACAGACTGGACTAATGATGTGTTATTTGGAGAAATAATAACAGATGCAGCAGTAGAGTTTACAAAAAGTCTTGGTGTTGTTGAATGGGTTGGAAGTCTTATTGTGGATGGAATAATTGGTGGAGTTGGAACGGTTCTTGGATTTGTTCCACAGATGGCGATATTATTTTTACTTTTGTCTATACTTGAAGACAGTGGATATATGGCAAGAGTAGCTTTTATATTTGATAGAATATTTAGAAAATTTGGTTTATCTGGAAAATCATTTATACCTATGGTTATAGGAACAGGGTGTGGAGTTCCAGCGATAATGTCTTGTAGAACAATAGAAGAAGAAAGAGACAGAAGGATGACAATAATGCTTGCAACATTTATACCATGTGCAGCAAAGATGGAAATAGTATTGATAATGACAGCAGCATTTTTTAGTGGAAATGGATTCATTGCAACGCTTATGTATTTTGTAGGAATAGCAATAGTTGTGGTTTTTGGAATTATATTAAAAAAGATGAAGTATTTTAGTGGAGACCCAGCCCCATTTGTAATGGAGTTACCACAATATCATTTGCCATCAGTAAAAAATGTTCTTATACACACATGGGAAAGAATAAAAGCATTTATGATAAAGGCAGGCACAATAATTTTTGTAGCCTGTGTAGTATTATGGTTTTTAATGAATTTTGATTTTAGTTTTTCTCTTGTTGAACTTGAAGAAAGCATATTAAAAATAATTGGAGAAAAAATAGCATTTATATTTGCTCCACTTGGTTTTGGCAATTGGCAAGGTGCTGTGGCATCAGTATCTGCAGAGATTGCAAAAGAACAAGCAACAGCAACACTCGGAATGCTTGCTCATGCAGCGAGTGAGGAAGAAGGAGATGTAATAGTGGCTATACAAAACTTGTTTAATGGCAATAGTTTAGCAGGGTTGTCATTTATGTTATTTAATATATTTAATGCTCCTTGTCTTGTGGCAATAGCAACAGCATTTAGAGAGCAAGGTTCAGCAAAATGGGGATTCATTACATTTATATTCCAAATGTTAGTTGGATATTGTCTTGCTTTATGTGTGTATAATTTGGGAATGTTTTTTACAGCAGGTGTATTCACTTTTAACACAATTGTTGCTTTTTTAATAATAATACTATTAGTGTGGCTAATACTAAAACCTGTCAAGAAAAATTTATAAAAAATATAAAGCATGATA
>CAMJKC010000002.1 GCA_946406305.1 uncultured Lachnospiraceae bacterium | reverse complement strand
TGAAGGGAAGCATTACACTTCCCTTCATTATTTATTATTGCCAAGGTAGAGTATATTCAATTCCTTGGAATCTTGGGTCTTTACCCATACACCATACCATCCATTCCATAGTAACCTTAGAAGGATTATGAGTTACATTTCCATTAGGAAGAACTAAATCACCATCATAGAATATCATATTCTCAGCATAGTGTGGATTAGTTTCACCATAAGGATTTTCAGCATCTACTCCAGGCCATCTTCTGTATTCTGTAAGTGAGGCTGGTGTGCTTAGAAGAATTTCAGCAAATATAGAAGAATAAGAATGTGGAGTAGAAACAAAGTATTCCTTAGTTTGAGTGGTGTCTCCAACACACCAATCAAGTCTAAGAGGAATAGGTGACTTTGCTTCCATTGTATTCTTCATTCCTAACATAAATTGTTCCATAGTAGTAGTAACACTACCATTGGATTGACATAAAGGAACCATATAGTTGTCAAACCAATCTCTTGGAGTAATGTTATTAGTATTCTTAGTAATCATTCCCCAACCAGTTAATTCCTTCTTGCTCCACAAATCAAAGTTATTTGAAACAAAGTTATATATGTCTGTGTCATTTAGCCATCTTCCACTTGTAGAATAAATTGGACTTTGTTCCCAAGAAGGTCTATTCTCTGTAGGAAGTCCTCTTGAATTACACCACATTTGCCACATTGCTTCAGTTCTTACCTTATTGCTAAAGAGAGTATATGCCATCATACTATTAGCACCTGCCATAGAGATTGCTGCAATGATAGGCAATTTAGTTGCTCCACCTTTACCAAGAACTTCAAATACACATTGACCACCTCTTGACCTACCAATCAAATAGAATCCACTTGCATCAACATTAAAGTGGTTAGTCAACCATTTCCAAGCAGCACTTAAACATTCCAAGTCATCTCTTGTGCCACCTGAGGAAGTAATTGTAGGTTGATTATAGAAATTGGGAATCAAATCCAAATCCACTTGAGCAAAACCTGCATCTGACCAACATTGCTGCATCTGCATGTGACCACTAAATGAACTTTCACCTATAGTATATCTTTCTGCATCACCATGAATAAAGAAGATAACTGGAGTAGGTTTACCATTAGGAGTATATGTAGGTGGTAGGTGAATCAAGCCTTCATCAAATCCATATACTGACTTAGTAGTATAGGAATATTGTGTAATCTTAATTGGAATATTTGCCTTAACTGAATAAACAAAAGGCTGATATTCAATATAAGGTTCTTTAGTGGTTTCTACACCATATCCCCATTCACTTTCAATATCTACTTCAAATCTCTTATAACCATCTGTAGTGGCTACATTATTATTATGAAGATAGAAACTAACTCTAAACCATACTGTACCACTTGGAATATCAGTTACTTCAAGTTCATTAAGTCCTTCAGAGGCTGGATAGGAAGTATAGGAGATAAATCCCAAATCCTTATCATAGAAATAAACAGATACATTCTGAGTAATTCCTCCAAGATTCTTTATCTTTATGGTCTTATGAACCTTGATATATTCAAAGGTATGTTTATTGAACTTATTTGTTGCTGTACTTGCAGTTACAATCCTACCAGTGTTACCATTTAAACAAGGAAAATCCAAAGCAAATGTTCTTGTTGTTTTCTCAACAGAATCAGAGCCATTATTGATAACTTCAACTAATGCATCATTAACAAAAATCTGAGCATTTGGCATTATTAAATTTGCAGCATTACTACCTTGGACATATAAGAAGACTGCTCCTTCTGGAACAACTATTGGTTCATCTTTATAGAGGATAGAACTTGCTTTGTAGGAAGTCTCTGATTTCTCAATTACATTTCCTTCTTCATCTTGGAATACATACCAACAATAGTCATTAGTATCTGTCTTTTTATATAAAGCACCAGTCAAATATAAAGTCTTACCAATATAATCAGTTATATCTGCTTTAAGTGTTCTATTTGCTGTTGAGGTAACATCTACTACAGAACCATCACTACTGATTTTCTTATTGCTTATCATAGTGTATCTGATTGGCACAAATGATATATTCTCAAGTCTTTCTTGACTATCTTTAGCCACATCATTTACTTCTGATACTTTAACCACAGAAGTTGGAATATAGTCACCACTACCTGCTGAATAAAATTCCCTTACTATCAACATAAATCCATCTTGTGGAATATTGACAATTGCTTTCTCTCCAGTAGGAATAACTACCTTCTCTGTTCCATCCATATATTGTGGAGGAGTAGTAATATCAACTTCAGTCAATAGGTGAACATAAGCAGGTTTATTTGGATTTGCTTGAACTTCATAGGTTTCTCCACCTTTCACATAGAAAATATGTGAGGCTACTTGTCCCAAATTAGTTGTGTTCCAAGTTCCAGTATTATTAGAGATAAATCTTGCTAATGTAGCATCTGGACTATTAACAATGTTATTATACTTGATTTCTACATTGTCTTTTATTTCCTCTACTTCACCTTCTACATTAGATAAATCATTCTCAATTACTTCAAATCTATCTCCAATAAATGTGATAGCAACTGGTGCCATATCTACATCATTATAGGTAGTTCTGATATTAAGACAATAGCAATCTTGTGGAATTTCAATTACTTCAGATTTTCCTGCTGTAATGAAATATCTTAGTGTCCCTGGCACAAGAGGAGCAGTTACACCAGCCCCTACAGAAGAAGGATGCTCAGTTAGGAAAGAGTATTGACATGACTCATTACCTGCAACTATTCTTATCTTATCATTTGGCTGCACATCAATAAGCACACCATCTCTAAGTTGCTCACTCCAACTAATCCAAGTGCCTCCAGAACTAATTAATGCGTGTCTTACTCTTGGTAATGAAGATACATCTAAATCATTTATAGTCTTGACTGAATCATATTCTAATTTGCTTATTCTTTCTTTGATTTTATCATAAACAATAGCATAAGGCATAAAATTTAGACTTCCTTGCACATAAAGAGTCTTTGCGCCTTCTGGAATTGTAAGGGTTACCTTCTCATATCTAATAGCACTTGAAGTTGTGCTAATATTTGAATGCTCAATTACACTTCCATTCTCATCGTGAATTGCCCACCAACAATAAGTATATGTTGCAGTCTTGGCATATAGCACACCACCAATAGTTACTTGCTGACCAACATAATTCTCAACATCTACTTGACGTGTTCTATTAGTTGAACCAGTAGCAGTTTCTACACTACCATCTTGCATAATCTTCTTTAGTGTGTAAATATCACCAATGTTAGTGCCTACACCAACTTCAAGATTAGTATTAGTTTCATTAATCTGCTGTTTAATTGTCTTACCAGTCTCATTTTCAAAGACCAAATCACTGACTGTCTTTGGATAGTATATCACACTACCATCCCCATTTTTCAAGGTTATATCTTTTGCCATATATTAATAATTATTATAAGTATTAGTTCCTTCAACAATTAATGCTTGTTCACTTACATTGATGATAACTGCATCACCTTTATCACCCTTTTCTCCCTTTTCACCTCTTATGCTTGTAGTTGTATAAGAAGTTCCATCTGTGTAATTAATAGTTAGGGTATAGTCTGAATTCAATTCAGTTGAATCAATACCATTACCAGTATCTCCTTTATCTCCTTTCTCACCTTTATCTGTAGTAGTTATTTCTCCTTCTAACTCTACTACTTCATTGGCTATAGATTCATCATCATCTTCTTCTTCATTAGTAAACATTACCAATCTAAAGGCATCTACTGAATCTAATGCTGATTGATTCTCCTTTCCTCTATTGAGCCAAAGAGTTAGTTTATGAACACCACAGCATTTATGGTCAACACCTTTAAATTTGGCTACTACATACTCATTATCTTCTATAGTGAAATCTAAAGTAGTTAGAAGTAGTTTAGGATTAACCATGACTAAGGTTAGGTCTGCATCCTCCAAAGGTAAACCAGTATTGATAGTTACCTTCCATTTTATAATAATGTCTTTGCCTATTCTAATCTTTCTCATATCATTAGTAATTATTATAGTTATTAGTTCCTTCAACTACACTGATAGGTAGTAATGAATCTATAGAATCCAACTTAGCCTTATCTACTGCTGACATTACACCTGCTCTTGTAGAAGTGGCTGCTAAGATAGATGAACTTGAACCACCACCTCCTAACATAGTAGTTTCTATATTAACTTTATCATTATAGGTTTGGTCTATATCTACTGCATCAATACCATATCTTACAGCATTAGTAACATACTCTTGTGTGGCTACATCTTTATTACCAATCTTAACTGAGCCACTAACATACACATCTGAAGCAGTTACATCATTTGCTACATCTAACCTGCCAACTTGTAATTGACCACCCTCTAAGGCTGCTACTACTTCTTCTGCTGTTGCACCTCTACATACTTCTTGCCATCTATTATTATTTTCAGTTGGTTCTGTGGTGTTATTATCTACATTACTTACATAGGATATAATTCCATGAAGAACTATATCTAATTTATCATAACTTTGTCCTGCCACCCAACTTCCTTGAAATATTGGGAGTATTCTGCCTATTGTATATCTTGCCATACTTTATTAATTTTCATTTATTATAAATACACCTCTATTATTAATTTCAAAAGAAATCTCATCTTCAACATTATAGGGAATGTAGGCGTATAAGTAACCATCAGTATCAGCCTCAATTCTGATTAAAGAATATAAGTCTAATGCACCTAAGTCTGGATTTTCACCATTAATAGTTACATAATCTAACTTACCAGTATATAGACTAAACTCAAATAATCCATGTTCATCCTCAAACTCATTACCTTTGGAGTAACTCCCCTTCTTAGTGTAACTGAATTGGTAGGTTAAATCACCATTTCTCTTATATTGTTTCTGAGTATCATTCCAATTAAATTCATTACAAGGTTCTTTGATTAGTTTAATATTAGTTCCCCTCATATTCTATCTTCTTATTAATTAGTTTTACTTGTGCCTCATTTTCCCTTAGATTATATTCTACTGAATCTACTGCAAATATAAAGTTAGGGAATTGGCTGTTATAAGTGAATCTTGAATAAGGTTTAATATTCAAATTATTCTTTAGATTTACTTCAATATTCAGAGTAGGATTATTATATTGCTCAACATTGTGACTTACTATAAGTTCCTCTGGTGAGAATACATAACCTTTATTGACATCATAAAACACATCTACTGATTTAAATATCAAATGTGGTAGAAGTAATGTATTACTCAATAGGTCTGTAATCTTCAATCTTGTAGATTGGTCAACACCTATCTGAACATAAGCATCATCATCAATAAATGATAATCCATTCTGATAGAAAGAATCAGTGCCAATACCTTGATAATCCCTTATAAAGAAAGTCTGACTCCAATTAAATCCCTTATTATCCCATGTGCAAATCTTACAAGTCACATCATCATACTCTGATACATTAGTAGGTCTTATTGATTCTACTTCTGTGTTATCAGCATTGTTATTAATAACATCATCCCTCTGACCAACTATACTTATATCAAAGTTTTTAAGTAATGACATTCTTTTACTTCTGCCCATAAAAGAGTGTGGTCTATACATCGTAAACTCAATAGTATTAAGAACACAAGCATTATCAGCATAAGTTGAAGGTAAACAAGGAACACAATAACCTTCCTTATCAATATTCATTGTGTAGTTGATTGTATTCTTGATTGGGATAAAGTTATTAAATGCCATTTGGTCTTTTTGATACTCAAAAGGTAAGGCAAAATTACAAGCAGTATCTTGCCAATCATTACCATTCCAATAATACATACCACATTTCAAACAAGCCCATTCTGCTGTGTATGTTCCAAAAGATAGTCTTGCACCTTTAGTTTTATCCTCAAGACCTGCATCTATAGGGCATTTATCTTTATGATGATAATGAGCCATCTCACCACTAATAACAATATAGTCATTCTTCTTCATTAATTGTGGCTCAGTTAGTAACTTAAACATTGGTTGAACACCACCTTGTAACCAGTCAGCAATTTGAACATTTGAACCTAATGAGGTATCTATATCTTTATCACTAATATCTGTTGTATGAAACAATATTGCAGGCTGAAAATCAACAGACTTAATTTCATCTGCCCATTCATCAACTGCAATAACAGCATAATCTACAATACAAGCACCATTCATATCCAATATAGTTCTATATCTGAATCTTCTGTAATTAAGACTATCTATATCATATAGAGGAATTGGTGTATTTGATGAGGTATGATATTCAATAGAATCAGTAGGGTAGTAGTAGAAGATATATCTATTGTTTAAATTCTTAGTCCAATTATAACCATAGAATCTATAGAATACCCACTGCTTTTTGTCACCATTAATATCATTCTTAATCTTGACTTCACCATAATTAGATTTAGTGTTATCTGTTTGAACTTCCTCAATAGATACATCAGATACACCAACATTACCTAAAATATCTACAGCCTCTGTTCTTATTCTATTTTCCTCGATTGAAGGAGTTAGAGTATCTATTGAATATAAGTCATCTTTAACTTTACAATAGTTATAAACTGAATCTGTAGTTATCTTACAACCTTTTGAACTAAATGAATCAATATTAATATCTATGTCCCCTACAAGATTTGTTCTTGTGCAAACATATTTAGTAGGATTCATTTTCTCATATTTGAAGTAACCATTATTACCTGCTGCTACTGCATCAAAATTAATAAAGTATAATGAATCCCCATAAGGAACACAAGTTAAAGAGCAATATCTACAAATCTCTTCCAGAATTTCTAACATCTTCATTGGCTCACCATCTTCATCAAAGAAGTTATTTTCACTAATAAATATAGAATCCAATACAGATATATCTTTTGTGTAGGGATTGATAATTGAATCAGTAACATAGATATTCTCATACATACCACCTAACTTCTTATTCATCATCATTATCAAGTGAAAGAAGTTAGTAGCCTTATTATGCTCTGTTAATGCTCTATCCCAATGTAGGTGATTGTATGGGTGTTCTTCATCTATAGTTCCATAATCACTATAAATAGGGATATACTCATAATCATAATACTGAAGTGTGGATATTCCATCTTGACATTCAAGTTGAAATTCATCCCTATAATCTTCATAACTTTGAGAATAGGCATTTGGTGTAGCGAATCCACACCAAATAACCTCATTCCCTTTATATATGTTGACTCTTACCCTATTTGCAAAGGCATCAATTAAATCAAAGTTAGCCTCATTCAAATAGAAAGAGATAGTAGCAGTGGAGCATTTATATGGCTTATACGCTTGCTCATCTTCAGATTCATAGGATATAATTACTGGTTCCCCACTCATTAAGAGGGTTTCATCTTCACCTTCAGTAGGAGTTACTATCTCCACTCTGTAAGTGACTTCTTGTGTGTCATTAAATTCTCCTATATATCTCATAATACTTTTCCTACTTTTTTATTGTAATTACTAAGCACTCCAACTAAGTCTTTTCCTTGAATCTTGAAATGAACTTCACCACTTGTAGATGAATCAGTATTACCACCACCTTGATTCAACATATTGAATAAGTGTTTCTGTTGACTTCCATTTAAAATCATCTCACCACTATTAACTCTTGCAAGATTCATGTCACCAATAGTGTTAGAGCCTTTTATAATACCACCTTCAGCAAATGAGCCTATCATTGCAATTGCTCCAATAACTGCTGCTACACCTGCTGCTATTGCTGCAATGTTGGCTGGGAAAGGAAGTTTAGCACCACTGGCTGTAGCACTTGTAATAGCCTTACCTTCTTCAGTAGCCATTGTAGTAATATTAGATGAAGTTTCTTGGGCATTCTCTGCAATCTTCTTTTTAGAGGCTGCTGAGGAAATTGCGCTTAATGTGTGCATTACTTCCATTAGGCTTTGATAACCACTAATAACAGAATTAATAGCATCTGCCACACCAAAGATTAAGTCAGTAATGGCAAAGAAGTGTTCCCAATCAGACATTTCATTCCATCCCTTATCTATTCTATGAATTGCAGAATAAACAGAATCTAATGCACCTACCATTTCATAGGCTCCATCTACTCCTTTATTCCATACATCCTTCTTATAGATAGGATTATTAGTAGTATTAGAATTGGCATTCTTAACACCACTTAAATCCATATTAGAAGCATCAACTTCTATCTTAACCTTTATTGGGTCTTTGCCTATATTCTGTAGTTCTTTCTCTAAATCTTGCTTTTGGGCAATTAAGGCTATTCTTAATACTCCATCTGGTGTATTCTCTATCTTTTGTTGAAGTGTCTTTATTTCATCTTTTATTTGCTTTTCTGTTCTACCAACTGAAATAGGAGATAAGGTTAGGTCTATTGAAGTTCTTGTAGGAGTAGAAGTAGTAGTAGTTCCACCTCCTTTATTTCCACCATTCATAGCCTTACCAACTTTACCCATTTGGATAGCATATTCTGCTGCTGAATCACTCATTTGAATCATAGCAATTCTTTGCTGTCCTAAAGTATTCAGTTGGTCATCTTGGTATTTTTCAATTAATGTATTATAGACTATAGCATCCTTATACTTTTCATTTAGTTCTTCTAATCCTTTAGCATAAGCAGCATCATCCCTTCTGTTTCCATAATTGCCTGAATACTGCCCTCTATATAAATCAGTAGAAGATACATCTTGACCTGTTCTCTGTCTTAGTTCTTTCTTTGCATCCTCATATGCTTTATATTGTTCTTTTGCTATTCTTTTGGCTTCTTCTCTGCCTTTTTTGGCATCCATTTCAAGCCACTTATCAATAATATCTATAGCACCACCACCTAAAGAGATATTACCCTGTGCCTCTACTTCTTTGGTAATTGCATCTGCATAATCTCCTACTGCAACTTCTGCTGAATCTTGAATCTCTTTGTAGGCTGCTCTTAAATCTTCCTCTGCTTTCTTCTTTTGTTCCTCTGTAGCATTAGGGTCATATAGGATAGCCTTTGCTGCTGTTATTTTTGATTGAGCCTTAGCATTAATAACACCATAGGACATTAAGGTATTTCCTAATTGGTCAATAGCACTTGCTGCTTCTCTTGCTCTTGTGATAAGATTTCTAAGACCATTATCAAATACACTGAAGTCTCCAGTAGTGATAGCATAGAAGAATTGATTTACACTTGTTTTGGCTGCTTCCATAACACCTGCAAATCCATCTGCTGTAGTTTGGTTACTATTAATAGCCTTTTCAAATGCTGCTTGTGCTGTAGTGGCTGCTCCTAATGCTAATCCTACAGAGCCTAATACTCCCTTTAAATTCCCTAATACATTCCCAAAAGAAGTATTGGTTTGACTTGTTTCCTCTGTCTTTTCTTTAACTGCATCTAATTGCTGTCTTACTTGATTTAGATATTTAGTCGCATCCTCACAACTTCTCTGAATTGCTCTTCCAAATTCACTTTGTTTGGCTGTATCAGATAGGTTAGCATATTGGATTCTTAATTCCTTTACTTGGGAAGATAGAGCCTTTTCTGATTGTGCTGTGGACATTGCTCCACTACTAACCTTAGAAAGTGTTCTATTCACTCTCTGAAAGGCTGCTACTTGAGAGTCACTGACATTGGACACCTCTTTAATCTGCTTGACAGCATCATCTTCTGCTTTACTGAATTTCTCTAATATGTTTTTGGCTTCCTCTACTGACTTCTTAAAACCAGTAGTGTCAGCACTAATTATCGCTGATAAATTACCCATTGTCTAATGCTCTTTTTATATAATTGTCTAATATTGTTCCACCATTCTGAGTAGCCTTATCAATAGTGTCTAAAGGTTCAATTCTACCCTTAGTTAGTGGTTTCTTGTGTTTACCAATTGGTTTCTTATTAACTCTTATTTGGGTTCCTCCTACAAAGAATCTTGCTTTATAAGTGTGTTTCTCTGGGTCATTATAGCCAAAGGCATGAAGTTTAATCTGACTATTCTGTAATCTACCTAACATTATACCATCTCTAATTCTATCAAGATTCTTGTATTTGGTATTATTAACAAAAAGGTTTTGGGCATTCTCCTTAATCTTATAGGCTGCTGCAACCAAAGCCTTATCTATCTTATCCAATTGCTCTAATGTTGCTTTCTCAAATTGTTCTGTTGTGTAAATGTTCATTTTGTATCCTCCTTGCTTTTTCTTTTAATCTCTCTATATCACTATTAGAGATTTCAATGTTCTTACTCTCATCTTCATCCCACTTGAATTTGCAAATATCTTGCATCTTTAGGTCTTTCTTACTATTCACTTGAGCCACTATATAGGCATTAAGTCTTGCTGCTTCCCACATATTTCTATCCATATAGGGAAGATTCTCGACAATATCATTTAATTCCCACTGAGTGCATTCATCCATAAAGTAGGGAATACTAACAACTTTGAATTGAAAGCACAATAGATTGAATAGGTAATGATACATTAGTTTTATTTCATCACCATCTTCAGTCTTTAGTTTTTTTTAAAAGTGTTCTGGTTATTAATGTTACCATTCATCCAATTAGTTAGTTCCTCTAACTTGGAGGGTTCATTATCTAACTCATCTATAAATTGCTCGAATGAATAATCATAATCCTTCATAGAGGATACTACAACACAATAGAAGAATGTGAGAATATCAGTTAGATTCTTTGGGTTAAATGAACTATTAGTAATATTCTCATACATCATCATTGCTCTTATTGAATATTTTAATTCAACTTCTTTGTTATTAAATGTCATAATAGTATAGATTAAAAAAGGGAGATGAGGCAAAATATACAACCTCACCTCCCCATTAGTTTATTAGTTATCCAAGTTTTTCAATCTTACCACTACCAGTAAGTGTAACACTAAAGGTAGCATTCTCACCTGTGTTAGCATTGGCTTGAAGGTTGGTAATGAATACCTTTCCTTTATAACCTGCTGTTCCTGCTGCTGAACCAGTAGCACTATAAACACCAACTGCCTCAGTAGCACCATCTGCAACATTTGCTGTAGGAGAAAGACTCCAAGCATTGAAATCATCATCTGCAACTGACTTATCTTGAGCAGCAGTCTTAGTGCCAAAGTAAACTATGATACCTTGACGTGCTATCATTGCTGTGAATAAAGAATCAAATTCCTCAGTTGTATAGAGATTTTCAGAAGTAATCTCCCAATTAATCTTATTGACTTCATTACCCTGCCAAATTCCATGGTCTTTAGAACTTACATCTTGAGCCTCTGCTGATAAAGTCAGAGTATGTGAAGTAGCATAACCAATTGACTTTCCAGTGGAATCGAAAAGCATTAAGTCATCACCTTTTATAATTTGTTTTGCCATATATTAATTATTTATTTTACAATTAAAATTAAGTTCTTGAAGATAGGCATCATTCGCCCATTCTTCATTTGCACTAATTAATCTATTATTGTTAATTTCTAAATCCTCACTGACTAACTTTGGCTTTTCCATTATTCTCCTTATTTGATTAGCCAATTCCACTCCTTCATCATACTTGTCAGAGATAATAGTTATTGAGTAACCACAACTATCTTCACATATCCCATCTTTAGTGAAAGTAGTATTAGATAAGTTTGTTCTCTTATAAACTATATAAGGATATTGTGTTCCATTCTCAGCAACAATAGGATATATGTTGGTAGTCTGTAGTGCTTGATTTAGTTTGCTGTAAATTAGTTTGCCTATAAGTAGTGAATCAGTCATTTATTTTCTCCATTGTTATTGTTTTAAGTTGGTATTCGCTGTTGGGTTCTACATCTAATACTCTATAAAACACATTATTCCATTTTACTAAATCATAATCTTCAACATCAACATAGTATCTAACTACTATTGTCTTGTTATAATTATGAACAATCTCGCTATTCTCCAATTCTCTATTTCCACTATTATGCTTTAGGTCTGCTCTTGTAGAACATTTTAAAACCCTTTGCTCTACATCTTGACCATAGGCATCTTTAGTAATTGTGTTGGAGTATATTTCCACTTTTTCCCTTAATCTCCCTGCTGTTCTCATACATTGTCATTATTTGAATAGTTTTTATATAAGTCTAAAAGATAACTATAGGAAAGTGGAATCTCTGTTGGACTTGAGTTAAATGCAACTGATTCTCTACTCTGGTAGAGATTTCCAATGAATAACAACATCGCGTGAAGTAATGGGGAAGGTAAATCCCCATTATCATCACACAATACTGATAGTTTCTTATCAATATGTTTCTCTACCACTTTCTCAGCAACTTGCTCTAAGCCTATTAGATAATTATCATCATCAGTGAAATAATCATCTATATTCAAATGTCTCTTTATTAAGTCTAATGTGATAAACATATTGATTTAATTTTTTATTTGTTATTATTCAGCAGTCTGACCAAATGCAAATGCCTCACTGCGAAGAACAGCAGCATCAAAGTAGGCATTGATAACAAGTCTTACACAACCATTAACAGCCTGTGTGTAGTTATCAATAGTAAGGTCAACTGGACCCCACTGACCAATAGCAAGATTAGAGAAGTCACCATAGACTAACTTGTTAGGAGCAACGTGAGAAGTAGAAAGAGCCTTAGTTCCATCAATCTCACCATTGTTATAAAGTGATTCTGCTACATTCTCACCCTTAGCCTTTGCTCTTAAAGCAGCCTTAGCAGAAGGAGCAAGAATATACTTGCACTCACCAAGAACATTAGCAGCCTCTACAGTTGCTTCAAGACCTGCAATGTCTTCCATATCACCTACAGTAGTGTAAGTAACACCATTGAAGATACCTTTAGGCTGAGTAGAACTACCTGCAGCAGCACCAAGAATAGTAGCCTCAAGTTTGCTATTGATAGCATTAACTATATCTTGACGAATCATCTGCTCAATTCCAATTGCATCTTGATTTAAAAGTTGTTTAGAAATATCTATATAAGCAGTAAGTCTCTTTGGGGAAAGAGTCTTATGACTAAATGTTGGTGCACCATCAGCAGCAGCAGCAACTTCACCTGCCCAACCTACATTAGAGGCAGACATTACTGGAATCTGAACATCACCTACAAGTCCAGTAAGGAATCTTGCACCTGCTTGAACCAAAACATTCTTAGCACGAAGTGGTTCCATAATACTATAAAGGTCAGTAGGAACAACATCCTCACCTTCAGCAGTCACTGTGACTGCGCTTCTAAGTTCACTCATAGGCAACTGAATCTGACCACCCATTGAAAGACCTGCCTTTCTCATCTCTTCGCGACCTGCCTCATTAACTGCTACAGATACATCATCCATTAATTGGTTTTTAGCGATTGCGTTAATCGCATTAACTAAAGAAAATCTTTTTTCCATACTCTTTTTAATTGATTTAATATTAGATTTAATTTGTTTAACTTCCTCATCGCTGTTGTTTAACCTTTTCTCCAGGTCTTTCATTTCAGTGTTGAGGTCTTTTATCTTTTTAATTGTTTCGTTATATTCTCTTTGCTCATCATCTGTAAACATTCTGACTTCATGTTTACAAGTGTTAATCATTTCCTCTGCTTTAGCCTTTAATTGGCTTTTGGCATCTAAAATCTCTACGCTGTTCATAGTTTATCAAGTTCATCTTTTAGGTAATTCATTTTCTTTTCCACTTTCTGACTAAGTTCTTCCATAGCCTTACCCTTATCTCTTGAGTAACAAGAAGTGGTTAAGTATGCTCCTTCAAAAGTAGGACTAACATCATATAGTCTATCTATCTTCAGAACACTTCTCTTTAACTGACCATCTTCTTTGAACCATCTTTCTGATTTACTATCCTCACTAACACTAAAGGCAAATGAACTTGTAGAGATTTCACCTCTCTTGATATGTTCAAGTAATTCATCACCAGTAGTAGTATGAGGTGCTTCAAATCTATAGAATAAGCCTTCATCTGTTAGAGTTAGTTGAAGTGTTCCTTCACCATATCTACTTCTTGCTAATACTGAATCCTCTCTGTGGTTCAATCTTGCATAAATGTCAGATTGCTTAATAGTATCTTCAGTAATAGCACCTTTATCAATAGTTTCTATAAAGCCAATATTCTGAGAAGGTTCATTGAATCTAACAGCATAGCCTTCTACTATTCTACTTTCCTCATTTACTGAGTTAATAGTTCCATTAAAACTCCTGTATTGCTTCTCCATCTTGTTTGTTATTAATTTGATTATCATCAATCTTAGTGTATATCTAAACAAAAGTATATCCTTTATAGGTTTTATTCATACCATGCACTACTTTGGATATTCCTTTTATATTTGGTAGATTTAAGGCATTCATACAATCATTATAGCACAACCAACTACCTACTATTTTTCCATCTTTATAAGCAGTGATAGGTTTTTGATTAGCAATACCTACTTTTTTATTCCATTCTTCTGTATGTTCTACTTTTTTTAAAGAATCCTTTTTCTTTTTAATAGTTTCTTCAGTTTGCTTTCTTCCTTTCATTCTTAATGAATGTGCCTTTTTACATTCTTCAGTATGGTGTTTACCATAGAAAGGATTTGCCTCTCCAAATCTACTACCAAAACCATCACCTCCTTCTGTTAGATTATACCCAAATTCTCTAATATTTGATTTATATTTCTTAATATAATACCTTTCCATTGCATTAAGAAATATATTCATCTTTTCATTATCTTTTGAAGTAGTCTTAATTAGAACACAATAATCAAAGGTGTCTTTGCCATATTTATCTAAAGCATCATGAAATGCTGATTTAAACCTTCTTTCTGTTAGGTGTTCTTTAATTCTTCTTTCTTCATTAGTGGTTTTTCCAATATAAACTTTATTGTTTATCTTGTTTGTCCACTTGTAAATTATTCCCTCCATTTATTGTGTTCATATTAATGTCTGTATATGGAACAAAATGTTGAGTTAGTCCACATTCAGAATATCCTAATTCCTTTCTAACTTCATCTATGGACATTACACCATTCTGTAACATAGTAGAATAGTAGTTAGCCAATGCTTGTTTATCTGTCTTTAAAATTGCTGTTTCATCTAACTGAACCTCAAGATTTGATTCACTTGGCTTTAGTAATTTCTTGGTAAACTCTTGCTCAACCATAATGATATATGATTGCAAGCAATGAACTAAAAACTCTTGCTGTGCTGCCTCTAATGTAGAGTAAGAAGAATGTGTTAGGTCTCCAAGAAGAACTGGATTAATACCAAAGAATCTTGCTATTTCATCTACTTGGAAAAGTCTTGATTGGAGTAATTGCGAATCTTCTGCACTAAGTTGAATAGGTTGATAACTCATATTCCCTTGCAGAACTGCCAAACCATTACCACCATTAGACATTGCTTGATTCCAAGTTTGATGAATGTTTTGTCTTTGTTCCTTACTTAATTGCCCTTCTACCTTCAGAACACCACTTAAATTACAACCATTCTCAAATAATCCATTTGCTGCATTCTCTGAGGATTGGCTTAATTTAAGAGTTCTTTCTGCGAATGCCAAAACACTTCTTCCATTAATTCCATCAAATGAATACTTCATAAGATGAATCATATTACAAGGTTCTATTTTCTTATTCTGAATAAGGTTACAAGTATAGAATAATTGAGAAGGTTTATTCTTGTCATAATGAATATTTACGTCACCACTTTCTAAATATCTCAATCCCTTTACTGAACCATCAGTGTTTCTTTGAATAAGAGCAAAACCATTACCCTTCAATAGAACAGACTGAATAAGAATTTTGATAAACTCAAATTTATTCATATTATTCAAGCCATCTGTGAATACTAAATTCAGTGGGTGTTCAGTCTTTTCTTTTATATGTTTTGAGTCTTTATTGACTACTTTGATAGGAAGCATAGCAACACTATCAGAAATTAGGTCAACACATCTGAATACTGCACTAAGGTTCATTGCTGAATAAGCATTTCTGAACTTACCAAATAATAGGGCATCCATCTCTGGTGGTGCATAATATTCAAGTTCCCTCTTTTCCTCTTGTTGGTCTGCTCTCCTTATTTCCCATTTAAATATCTTCATATAATATAAATATTACATTATTTCAAAAAGTTATTAAATATCTATGGAATTATCGTAATGAGCAACAGATAAATAAGTTCCTAATGCTTGTATCATAGCAATAACTCCATCAATCTTCTGTTGAGATTCTTGTTTTACTGGTTTGCAATTGTCATTGTGGTCATACTTGAGAGTCACATTAGCAAAGCACCATCTTGTAATCTCATTGTTATCAATAACCACTTTGCCCATCTTGATAAGTCTCTCTAACTCCTTAGTAGGTCTATTGAAGTTTCCTAATGCTTGGCTAAAAGGTTCAAGTGGTAATGATTTCTCTGTGGCATCTATTGCCCACTGAGTGGCATTCCAACTATCATATCCTATCTTACTAATGTAGATGGTCTTATTTACTCTCAGTATATCATTCAAGACATAATCATAATCTGTGACATTGCCATCTGTTATCTTTAATAGTTTTTTCCTTGCCCACTCCTTATATAATTCACTATTGCTGTTGTCATGTAAACAAGAACTTGGTAGATAATAGAAAGTCTTGAATATGAACTTATCATTATTGGGGATAAGAATTGATAGTGCTGTTAAGTCACTAACTGCTGATAAGTCCACACCCATATAACAGAAGGAATCTTTATAATCTTCAAGGTTTATATCCTTACTATTACTCAATAATAAGTCATTACTAATCCATATATCTTGAGAAGATACCCACTGATTGAAATTCTTAGTTCTAACTCCAACTTCTAATACTGAATTGTTCTTTGCTTTTCTGACTTGCTGTTCAAGATACTCTGGTAGGATAGTTATTCCTAAAGATGGATTAGCCTTAATCCAATTCTCTGAATCACTCCAATCATCTCCTTCATCTAAAGTGTAGATTGCTGCAAATTGGGAATCATCTTCAGCCAATCCATTGAGTATATTTAAACAAGTCTGTCTATAAGAATAACAAAATCCAAACTTATTGTAACCTGCTGTAGTGATTATAATTCCTAAAGCATTATGTCTCATACCCTGCGAAGATACCATAACATCCCATAACTTTGAGTCTGGTTGTGCGTGGCATTCATCAAGGCAAAAACAATAACTATTGTATCCATCATTTCCACTTGCGTCACTTGAAAGAACTTGAAGAACAGAATTGTTTGTATCAAACCTAATAGAATCCCTATATCTCTTGAAGTATTTTCCTTTCTTGTCTATAGAGGAAAGAAAGATAGAAGCCATTTTAAAGCCTATAGTAGCCTGCTTAGCACTATTGGCTACTAACTCAACTTCACTCGCATTCTCACCATCTGCAATTAACATATAAAGGCATATAGCCATTATTAAGGCTGTCTTTCCATTCTTTCTTGCTAACTCTATATAAACATAATTTACTACCCTTCTATTTGAGCCTCTATAATAGAATCCAAAGATGGAATAGATAATCCATTCTTGGTAGGGTAGGAGTTTAAAAGGCTTACCATTGTGGGAACCAGTATAGTGTTTTAACTTGGAAATAAAATTAATAACCTTCTCTACTTTCTCCTTTCTAAAGTCATACTTATCAAACCATTCCAAATATCTTTTACAAGCCAACTTCACATAATTACAAGCAACTATATCACCATTAACAACAGCATTGGCATATTGTTTATACTTCTCCATTGGTTAGACTCTCTATGAAATCATCTGTATCATCTTCAGAACTTATTTTTATTTTGCTTTGCGCGTATGGACTAAGACCTAAATGTTGAATCTGTTTAATTATAGTTGCTTCCAAATCTTTACAAGTAGATAACAAAGGATTCTTCTTATAGGCATTTGGGTCAAATATTCCATTCTTTCTTATAGACTCTCTACATTCCTTGTATAAGTCTAAGTTATCTCCTAATAGGTTGAGAATTATTCTCCATTCTGGTTTAACTTCACCATATTGTTGCTTTAGATACTCCTCAGTTGCATCTATTAGTTTCTTTGTTTCTCTCTTCATAATTTACTCTCCTTTTAATGTTATTAGGGTTTCTCATATTATCTAATAATCTTTGGTGTTCCCTACCTTTATTATAAGAATACCAATTGCTCAGTGCCATTATTGACACAACAAATAAATATATTATTATATTCATAATTCTCCTCCAACTTTTGTTTTTTGTCCTTTTTTAATATCTATAAATGTTACTACTCCATTTTGTGTTTTAGTGACAGAGAAATCATCTAACCATAGTCTGTAGGAATCAGCACACTTTTTACAATGATACTCTTCCCATAATCCTTTACTTCTTCCATCTAAAACATAATCATGGTCACAACAACCAGTAAGACTTAATAGTCCAATTCCTAATATTAGTAATACTTTCTTCATAATGTTATTGATTTAGTTAATTGTTCATTTTTTTCGCAAATGCTATAGTATGTAGTATTTGAGAAATTTTGATAGACTTTCTCGATAATTGACTGAAAATGTAAGTTAAAATCTACTTTTGGTATCCATTCCTCATTTTGCAATTTAAGATTTATAGTAGTAACTTCATTCTCTTCTTCTATCTTATTATTATCTTTTATACTTTTATATATTTTATATAGTCTATCTTTTCTAATTTTATATCCTTTTTCTTTTAAATTTTTATAATTCTCAATTGGTGTTAAAGATAAATCTAACTTTGATATTAATTCCTCATCTGTTAATTTAGTGTTATCTACCTTAATTCCCCTTTCCTTAATGTAATTATAAATTGTTCTTTCAGAAATAGGATAATTATATTCCTTATTTATCTTTTCACAATTCTCTTTAACATCTAACTCCTTATCATAATATCTATCAAGAATCTCATAAGTAGTTTCCTTAGAATGAGCCTTTCTGTCTTTATAAATAATTCCTTTCTTTGGTTTAGTAGTTCTTCTTAAAGAAGATAAAGAACCTTTGAATCTATCTTCTATTTCTTCAATAGTTAATTCCAAACAATTAAGAACATTTCTCTTTATAAAGTCACTATTTAGAACTTTGTCTGAATTATCGTAGAATCTAACAATATCAATAATAGTATTTACTACTAATTCCATTGCTGTTATATTGGGATTAATAACCCTTCTCAAGCACATTCTTTCATAAAGTCCCTTTCTTCTCTTAGAGCCATCTTGAACTTTAGTAGGATAGTAATATAATCTAAAATAACCTTCATCTACTCTTTGGGTCTTATCATTATCCCATTCATCTTGTGCTACTCGCCAAATATACTTTGTTTTTTGTCTGTAGTTTTCCCAACTTGCTAATCTTCTAAATTCTTCAAAGTCTAATCTATCCCAATCATTAAGTAGCCTTTCATCAAATAAATCTTCAGACTTAGTTTCATCTTCTACTACTGATTCCTCATTTTGCAAAATAGGATTTATAGTAGTAATCTTATCTTCTACTACATCTTCTTCTGTGTGTTCTTCTATTATACTATTTTGAAAGTTATAATTATTTATATCCTCTAAAGAATATATAATGTAACTTTTATAGTTTTCTTGATTCCCAAAACAACCATTCATATATTGGGAAATCTTTTCTCCACACTTATCTTCTAATTCCTCTCCAGTATCTTTTACTAAAGCCTCAGATAAAGTAGAACTACAATACTTAATAGTATCTTTATCAAGAATAGAATCAAAAATATATACTAAATGAAATCTTCTACTTATTATTCCATTCTTGTTCTTATTGTCACTATAGGACATATAGATACAAGTTGGCTTAAAAGTTAATCTATTGATATATTCATCAATATCTGTGTATCTTGTATAATCTATATCAATAAATATTACTTGACTTCCAGAGAAATACTCATCTCTTTTAAAATCTATCTTTAATCCACCTTTAGTGGCTGTGTCACTATCTCTTTGATAGAAGGGATAACCTAAATACTTCTTTCCTTCTTTATTGGTATAAAAGTATTTCTTCCCTTCTTCAAATCTATATAAGGCACAAAAGGAATGTCCTTTTTCAGCCTTGTCAATAAACTCATCAACAGAAAGTGTTTCCTCAAAGAAACACATCTTCTTTCTATTGATAGCCTTTGCTCCTTTAGAACTTAAACAACAAGTAGCATCTGTTTTCTTCTCATATCCCTCATTACTTACATTGAGGGTAAATTTAAAATCATCAATTTTTTTCATAAGAAAGCCATATAAAAAATTAAAACTTATTTAAATATTATATCATTAACATTGTGGGAATTTATAATGAGTAATTCCCCATTCTTTAATGCTTTGTTGAATGCAACATGACCACCTAAAGCAATCTTGCACTCTAACCTACTCTCAAACCTCTGTTTAGTTGGTATGTGAACAATCATAGTATTAAATTTTAAGGTAGTAGTTATCAATCTTCTTTGTCATTATAATAATTTGGGAATAGAAATTCTCTATTCTTTAGAGCCTTTCTATATCTCTTCTGTCCCATAAGCATTACTGCTTGTTTCCTATTCTCAAATTGTAAACCAGTAGGTATGTGTGTGTACATAATATTATTCTCTATTATACTTATTATTTAATAACTCATCTATCTTGTTATTAAGAGCGTCAATTGCTTTCTGTCTCCTAATCAATTCATCCTCCATCTTCTGAAGTTTATCCTCCTTCTTGTGATAAAGTCTTATATCAGTGACTATATCTAATATAAAATATAATCCCAAAAATGGTATAATCAAGTCTAAATACCAAATAGCAGCGAAAAATAAAATAACTGCCAAAATTGTCCAAATATTTGCCCAAATTGTTTTCATAATAGTATTATTTTGAATAAAATTTATCAAGTTGACCACATTTGTAAAAGAAGTCACAATCACCACAGACTATCAAGTATTTCTTATTGTCATCCAACCAGTAATTGCCCTCTTTATTGGCATGAACTGCAACTTTCTTATATTGTGGAAGTAATTCATATATGGCTGCTATAGTGCATCTTTGCCAATTCTCAAACATCTCTTTGTTAAGTTCCATAATCTCATCCTCTTTTAATATAAATATAAAAGATTTCTGAGAAATCAAACTTTTTTACGATTATTTTTGTGAATTTCTTGGTGACATTTCTCGCATAGAGCCATAAGGTTATTATAGTCAAAGCCTATATCCTTCATCTCTAAGGCATTTGAGCCATTAGAGATTTCAAATTTGTGGTGAACATCTGAAGCAGCAGTAGTAATACCCTGCTCCAGACATCTCTCACAAAGTGGGTGTTCCATTAGATATGCCTTTCTAAGGTTTCTCCAAGTCTTAGTATTATACACATTATCATAGATTTCTTTTGACTTGTTTCTTTTGGGATAACTTGTCTTTTTCTCTAATTTCTTTATTGTTGGCATATTCCTCAAGGTAGTTAATAGTAGTTCCTCCAGTAGGAAGAAGGTTAAATTCAATTAATGTGTTGCTAATCATATTCATCTGAATAGTTTTTAAAGTTAATTATTTTGTTTGCTTTAGTTTTTGGAAGGAAATAAGTAGGATAACTACAATATCCTAACTCTGGTTGAACATATCTTATCAATTGATAGTCATTCCTCTTTTCTATTTTCTCCCAATCAATCTTCTTTGCATTATAAATATAAGCATTGTAGTCATAATAATCAAGAAAGACTATGTATAATCCTACTCCACTACTGACACTAAAAGCATCATTTAGTTTCTGTTCCTTTAGTTTGAAGGAAGGATAAGTGGTAGTTCTCTTTACATTGGCTGATTTTATTTCAGTATTCCACTTAACTCTCACTCCATCCTCTTTAGTAATCTCAGAATATAGGTCAACATGTGACCATCTTGGATATTCTTTGGAATAATAATCTGTTCCCTTTAGATTTTCATAAATCTTGTCTAAAACATAAGCATCTTTGCTTTCATAAGCGCACATCTGTGCGTCACCTTTAAGTTTGTTTTCTGTGTAATCCATAGCAATAAATTTATTTAGGTTAATAATGGGAAAATCATTGGATTTCCCTTTCACTTATTAGGATTTGAAGGATTTTAGCCCCAAAAAGTGGGGGGCATTTCGTGTAAATCATACATTTTACACTTTTTCTCCTTCACAAATAAATATCACCATCTTCCAAAAAATTAGCAAGTAAAAATGAAAATTTTTTTCAATTTTAAGGTTTTAAAGTGATTTTTTGTTCCTTTTCTTAATTTTTACAAAGGTAGCGAAAAAAATTGACAAAAACAATATACTAAATAAAATCTTTATATAAGTATAACAAAGTTACTTAGGTTTAAAATAATAAAGGGTAGCCTTTCGACTACCCTTCTTTTTTGGCTTCATTTAGCCTTCTCGCTGTTTCAAAAGCCTCACTGAATATTTGGCTGTAGGATTTACCACTTAGTGAGTATTTCTCAATCTCGCCATTAGGTTTTATCTTATATAGTTTCTTGATGAATGTTGTCTTATGCCATCTCTTATCTGCATTATAGTCAAAGATGAATTGGTGGGTAATATCATCTGTAGTTTGGACTATTATTAATGTGCATACTCTATTGTTGTGTTCAATCTTATCAATATAGACTACCTTAATGAATTGCCTTACTATCTCTCTCATCTGCTCTTGTTGGGTAATCTCGCCAACACTTGACATGAGGATTACATAGTCATCAAAGGAGTTTTTATCCAATCTCTCAATAAGCCTCTCCAATCTCATCTGTTCTTGGAAATGTGACTGAATCTGACTATTTATCTTATCTACTTCTTGGTCACATTGGGCAATCTTATTCTTATAGGTTTCCCTATCAATAGCACCATCAATATATAACTCATTGATTCTACCTTTCTTCTTATCAATATTGGGAATCTCATCTTTTAGTAACTGAATCTTCCTGCTTAGAAGCATTAGTTGGTCTTGATAGTCACTAATACTCTCCTTACCCTTATTGGCTAACCAGTCCCTATACATAGATGAGGCTAAATCCCATAAGATAGTATCTAATACTTCAACCTTTATAGATACAGAATCCTTACAACTTACTCCATATCTCTTACCTTGCTTTTTATAAAGACAGACATAAGAATCAGTATTGGTTATATAGGTCTGTCCACAATGTGGGCATTTAATAAGTCTATTGCCCAAATGACAATACTTACTTTCCTTACCCTTCATTGTATTACCTTGCCTCACTTCTTGGCATTTATTCCAAAGTTCTTCGCCTACATATTCCTTATATATCTCTTTAGTTAATAATAGGTGAAGATGCCTAATAGTGAACTTCAATCCTCTACTCTGTAACTCTGTAGTTAATGAATAGTAGGAATACTTACCAGTAGCATATTCATTGAAGATAAGTCTTACTAACTCCATCTGAGAATCATCCACAACTACTCTGTGGTCAACCTTGTGGAATCCAAAGGGAATAAAGCCACCATTATATAGTCCTTGCTCTTTATTCCTTGCTTTTCCCCTCTTGAATTTCTCCATCATTTCTGTGGTCTCAGAAGGAATGGTTGCAGCAAATACAGAGAATATAATATTGTTACCAACATTATAGTTCCCTTCATTATCAAGTAGGGTTATCTCTGGATTCTTACAGAGCAATTGAATGTGGTTATCAATAAACCAGTTCTTCATTTCATCAAGATACTTACCCAATCTTCCCAATCTATTAAGATGCCAAACAGCACAACACCTAATAGTAGGAGTAGATAGAATAATAGTCTTGATTGTCTCCAACATCTCAAGGTAGGCTTTATTGGCTGTTCTTGCTGAAGCACCTTTTGCCTCAAGCCACTCAATGTTATCTTCATTGTAGCCTTTGTCACGAAGAAAGTCCAACATCTCCTTATGTTGGCTCTCAATCTCCTGTCTAATAGTAGATACTCGAATTACACATAGAATAGTCTTTGCCATAATGTTTAATGATTAAAGGGTTAATAACTTTCACGCGACAAAGATAAGACTTTTCTTTCAAATTATCACTATAGGAACAACATTATCTTGTGTAGATACACTTGTTAACAATGTTCCAATGGAGATTTGCCAACTTAACATAGCATTCTGAAAAGTTTAAAATTTGCCTCGCGCGTGAAGAAAGGTAGCGTCGAAGTATATCTTTTTGGAAAAAACCCTTAAGGTAGGGGGGGATTTGACAAAAAAGGGACAGCAAGCCAAATTGACCTGCTATCCCAATCTCTTTGCAAAATCTATACCATTATGATTCTTTTGCTCTTTTACCAGTGTTGCCAAAATTATTGTAGGACAAATTGACACCAAACACAGCAGCAGTAAATAAGAATAACTGAGCAGTAAACCAAAGAACTGAAGCATCTATTATTCCTTGTGGTGGAATGAATAGAGCAACAAATGCTATAAGTATGGCTGCTGTGATACAACATATAGCAATTATGAATTTAACTTTTCTATCCATTTTAAATACTCATTTCTAAAGTCTATTATATTGAAACAAGGACAAGCCTTATTAGCAAACTCATTATGGCAGTGGATTTGTTCAAGTGTCATATCATCTTTCATTAAGTCATAGATTAGATGATATAAGGTTTCTTTCTGTTCAATAGTTCTTGTGTCTTTTGGTTTCCCATCTTTATCAAGACCTCCAATGTAGCAAATACCTATAGAATCATTATGTCCCTTACAATGTGCGCCTCTCTCATTTAGTTGTCTGCCTTTCTCTAAGGTTCCATCTAAATCTATGACAAAGTGATAGCCTATCTTCTTGAATCCTCTTTCTCTATGCCATCTATCAATGTCTGCTGCTGTGAAATCCTCTCCTTCTTTAGTAGCACTACAATGTAGGATTATTTCTCTTTTCATTTTAGTTTTAAATTAATCTGAAGGGAAGCATTACACTTCCCTTCATTATTTATTATTGCCAAGGTAGAGTATA
>CAMJKC010000001.1 GCA_946406305.1 uncultured Lachnospiraceae bacterium | reverse complement strand
ACTTTGAGAATATTCATTTTTATAATTAAAACGGAATTTAATCTAAAAATCGAGGATATTTTATTGATTAATCGGCCTTAAATCTTTTATATTTATTTCTACTTTTCTACTATTATTAAAACAATTAATTGTCGGATAATATATTATATTTACCATATTTTCCCCATTTATCTTCTTTTGATATTCATTTTCATCCATAAAACATACTGCATCTATAGAGGCCTCTTTGTCTATAATTTTAAATTTCAAAACATTCCTATCTTTTCCATAGGCATTTATAAATTTAATTTCTACATTTCTTGCAGCAAATAATGGCCTCTCATTACAAAATCCATAAGGATTTAGTTTTTCTATCTCATTTATCATATCAAAATTTATATATTTTATAGGAATTTCTGCATCTATGTATATTTTTTTTGAAATATTTTCTTCTATTTTGCAACTTTCATTTAAATTTTTTCTTAAAATATCTACATCTTCCTTTTTCATAGAAAAACCTGCTGCACCTTTATGTCCACCAAATTTTATAAAATACTCTTTATGCATAGACAATTCTTCAAATATATTATATTCATCTATTGATCTACAGCTCGCTTTTACTATATCTATTTCATTTGTGTCCGTCATAACTATCGTAGGTTTGTTTAGCATATCTTTTATATGCCCTGCGATTATTCCTGCTACCGACTCCTTTACTCCTTCTACATAAACTACTATGACTTTATCATTTTTATACTTTTCTTCTACTTCATTTAAACATTTATCTTCGCCTTTTTTTGTCTCCCTCTTCCTCTCTTCGTTTAAGTCTTTTAATATTTCGGAAATCTCTTCTATCTCTTTGTCGTCTTCGCTCAAAAATAATTTTAATGCCAACTCTGCTGTCATAAGTCTGCCTGAAGCATTGATGAGCGGTCCTATGATAAAACCCAAATGATATGTAGTAATCTCTGTGTCTTTTAAATTATTTATTTCAAGTAACTTCATCAGCCCTTTATTTTTTGTCTCTCTAATTTTTTTTAGTCCCACTTTTACCAATATGTGATTCTCATTTATAATAGGCATAATGTCACATACTGTTGCTATTGTTGCAAATTCTATAAATTCTTCATAATTATACTTTTCAATACCAAGTTCTTCATTTTTTACCTTAAAAAGTTTTCTTATAAATTTTAAAGCAACTGTAGCACCACAAATGTCTCTAAATGGATACATATTTTCCTTTTCTACTTTAGGATTTACTACACCTACTGCATCTTCAATTATGCTTATTATCTCGTGGTGGTCTGTCACTATAACATCTATGTTGTTTTCTTTTGCATATTTTATTTCATTAACTGCTGCTACTCCATTATCACAAGTTATAATAAGTTCTACTTTATCTTTTATTGCTTCTTCTATTAAGTTCATATTGATTCCATAACCATCTTTTACTCTATCTGGAATTCTATAATCGACACTGCCGTTTAATTTTTTTATAGCCGTCACTAATATATATGTAGCACATACTCCATCTGCATCATAATCACCTATTATTCTTATGTGCTTTTTCTTATCTATTGCATCTTTTGCTACTTCTACTGTTTTTTCTATATCATTTAATAGGTCTTCACTATGCATATCATTTATATCTTCTGATAGCATATATTTTATATCTTCATTTTTTATTTCTCTATTAGACAAAATACGAGCGAGCAATGGGCTAATCTTCCATTTACTCGCTACTTCTTTGTCAAATTTTTTATTGTATATAATCCAGTTGTTATTCGTCTTCATCTTCCTCTAATTCTTCTATGTCGTTTACAGGTTTTTCTAAACCGTCAATTTTTATATTGTGCTTCTCACAATAATCCCAAAGGGCTGCATGTATTGCTTGCTCCGCAAGTAAAGAACAATGAACTTTAACTGGTGGTAGCCCATCAAGTGCCTCCATAACTGCCTTGTTAGTAACCTCTAATGCTTCTTTTATAGTTTTTCCTTTTACTAACTCTGTAGCCATTGAGCTTGTAGCAACTGCTGCACCACATCCAAAAGTTTTAAATTTGCAATCTCTTATAATACCATTTTCATCTATATCAAGATACATTCTCATTATATCGCCACATTTTGCATTACCTACAGTTCCTACACCTGATGCATTTTCTATTTCACCCATATTTCTTGGGTTCTTAAAATGGTCCATTACTTTTTCTGAATACATATATCCTCCTCTACTTGTTTTGTTTAATAAAGTCTTCCCAAAGTGGAGACATATTTCTTAACTCGTTTACTATTTCTACTAAATTATCTACTACATAATCAGCTTCTTCTATGGTATTTTCTTCACTCAAACTTAATCTTAATGAGCCATGTGCAACCTCATGTTTTAAACCTATTGCAAGAAGAACATGTGATGGGTCTAAAGAACCACTTGTGCAAGCTGAACCACTTGATGCACAAATCCCCTTAAAATCAAGCCCAAGAAGCATAGACTCCCCTTCTATATATTCAATGCTTATATTTACATTGTTAGAAAGTCTTTTTACTTTGTCTCCATTTAATCTCGTATATGGTATTTCTTTTAAAATTCTATCTATCAAATGGTCTCTTACTTTTGTCATCTTCTCATTATTTTCACTCATATTTTCAGTAGCTATTTCTGCAGCTTTTGCCATCCCCATAATGCTCGCTACATTTTCTGTGCCTGGTCGTTTTCCCCTTTCTTGCCCACCGCCATCTAAAAGATTGTTTATTTTTACACCTTTCTTTATATATAAAAAACCAACACCTTTTGGTCCGTGAAATTTATGTGCAGAAACAGATAACATATCAATATCCATATCTTTTACATCAAGAGGTATGTGCCCATAAGCTTGAACTGCATCTGTGTGAAAATAAATATTATTTTCGTGTGCTATTTTTGCTATCTCTTTTATAGGTTCTATAGTCCCTATTTCATTATTTGCTGCCATTATAGATATTAGTATAGTATCTTTTCTTATGGCTTTTTTTAACTCATCAATTTTTATAAAACCATTTTCATCTACACCTATATATGTTACCTCATAACCTTCTCTTTCAAGTGCCTTCATAGAATGTAAGACTGCATGGTGCTCTATGGCTGATGTGATTATATGCTTTCCTTTATCTTTTAAAAAACTTGCTGTTCCTTTTATCGCCCAGTTGTCACTCTCCGTCCCACAAGAAGTAAAATAGATTTCCTTTCTATCTGCATTTAAAGTTTTTGCAATTCTTTCTCTCGCACTTTCTATATCTTCTTTTACTTCTTGAGATATGCTGTAAATACTGCTTGGGTTAGCATATTTTTCACTCAAATACTTTATCATTTCTTTCACAACTTCTTCTTTTACCGAAGTAGTTGCTGCATTATCCATATATATAAGTTTTTTATTATCCATAATTTTTCTCCAGTTAAGTAAGTCTAACTATTATAACTCTTCTTCTTTTTTTTGTCAAGTTATGCAAATTTTTAAGTGTTTTTTCTATACACTCATAAAAAAATCTCAAATTTTTCATTTGAGATTTTAAAAAAACTATTTATAATGTTTAATCCTATATATTATAGTTTTTAATTCATTCATAAGTTGGCTGTTATAGTTAATTGAAAAACTTGCACTAAATGCTGTCCCATTATAAACCATTCTTCCTAATAATTGATTTAATGCTTGGTCGTTATTCCATATAACTGTATTTGATAGTGCCGTTATATTCGCTCCAACTTTACTTGCTAAATCTTTGTTAGTTAAAACTTTTTGCACTTTTATTACACCTTGTGGACTCCCTTGAACAAGCAACCCATCTTCTCCAAAATATACATTTTGTCCATTTATTACTTGCCAACCTGTAAGCATTGCACCTTTGTTTCCATCATTTTTTTCGCTTAAATAATAATACCTGCCATTATTTTCTATCCATCCAGTTTGCATATTGCCAAGCGCATCAAATAAATACCAATTTGATTTTCCATTTGTTGTTAAACTAAACCATCCGCTTGTGTAATATGTTCTCGCACCTGTTGAAGATACATCAAAGTACTTCCAACTATTTGTATTAGGGTCATATTCCCAGTTACTATTTGCTTGTCCTCCAGCATTAGAGAGGTATGTTGTATTTGCCGCAATCATATTTGGACTATTTGCTTGCAACAAGTTTCCATCTTCGGCAAATAAATATGTATTTCCATTTATTTGTCTATATCCTTTTACCATATATCCAGATTCGTTGTTTGGTTCAAGGAAATAGTTTTTATTATTTAATGAAATCCAACCTGTTACCATGTCTCCTGTCTGTGGCTCAAAATAATACCAATTTGCTTGATTATTATATCTTATATAATTCCAATTTGTAAGGAGTCCATATTTATTTGACCTTGCTTGCCATTTATTTGTAACAGGGTTTCTTGTCCATTGAACATCACTTACTGGATCTAATGTTACATCTACTGAAGGTTGAGTCTGTCTTACAGCTCCTACTACCTCTACTACATTGCCTACCCCCATACCTATTTGAATTATGTTTGGCATGCTGCCACCTGTACTATTTATCAAATTTCCAACTATCGTTATATTGTTAGGCAAGTTAATAGTGTTATTTGTATTCGTGCTTGGTCTTGTGAAGTTCGCACTATTTGAACCTCCTGATGAACCACCTGTATTGCCACCTCCACTGCTTGCCCTTGCCCATATAGCATAAAGAGTTATTGTCTCGTTTTCTTTTGCTATATTTGTATATACAGTGCCTGCACTATATGATTTTCCTTGTCCATTAGATTCTGTATTATATGATGACAAATAATATGATGATGATACATTTCTCGTAAATACTCTTGGAAGTGTCACATTTTCATCTACTCTTGCATCAATTGTATATGTAGTATTACCTTCTGGTGTCTTACCTCTTCCATTGTTATTTAGTATTATCTTGTATTTACCAGCTAACCAATAAGTCACAAATGTTATGTCATCCATATTTCTTATCTCTTCTTGTGATTTTGCAGGTATAGTAAAGCTGCCCTTATATCTACTTGTTTGACTTTCTGATGAAACTTTTGGAATATATTCACTTTCACCCCATCCGTCAAACTCAGCATCTTTTCTTTCTGGCACAGGTATTAAAACATCAAGTCCTGGCACTATATATCCTGGCATATCCTCAAGTTCAAGTTCTACCCCTGTATCTGTCACATATATAATCTCTAAAAATTTCTTGTGCATTATTGGGTATAATGTTCCCTCTCCTCTACAAACTATATTTTTAACATTGTCTTCATTTATTATATGTGGATATGCTTCTTCGTAAGTTGCATAATCCGTATTGTCTTCTACAAGTGACCAACCCCATATCTCATAAACAGGATTTGTAAATGTCACATCTGGAATTGTTATTACTGTGTCGTAAGTAGCTATGTATGATGTTGTAGATATTTCTTGTGTCTTCCTTGGGAACGCATAATTCCATACATATTGTTTCTTGCTCCATACAGCATACAAATCTATTGTCTCATTTTCTTCTTCTACTAAAGGTCTTATCACTTCTTTATCTTTTATTATTCGCCCACTTGCAGTTACCCAATGCTCAAACTTATAGCCCTCTAACTCAAATTTATTTTCATTTATTACTTCCGACTTAATCAAAGAAGCTCTTTGAGTTTTCATTTCTCCTTTAACTATATTTTCTGCTCCTGCTGCAGGTGTTGATGGCGTTGATTGATGGAAGTTTATATAATAAACTCTTTCAAAAGTATCCCAAGCTGCCACAAGCTCAACTGTCGCATCATTTACATTTGTCAAGTTTTTAACTGTTGCATCTAAACCAAATAATGTCGTTACTTTTTCTTGTTTGCCAACTATTTCTATCGCATAAGGATTTCCATTTTCATCAAGTTGTGGATTATTTATATACCAACCTACTTGTGTGTGCTTATCCCATTTGTATTTTGTTTTTGAAATTTTATGTGGTTCGTCAAATTTTATTCCGTTTTCACCTTCCATCACACCTTCTACTTCACTTCCAGCTTTTCCAGGACTATATTTGATATTGTATGAACCTGTGACATAGTGTGCATATACCTTCGTATACTCAGATATATATTTCCATATAGTATTTTCATCAATTATATCTTGTCCGTTATCTTCTTTATTTAAACTCCAATAAGATATTCTATGTCCGCTCTTCGTAGGTGTAGGGAATTTCTCAAGGCTCTCAGACATCCTTTCATTTAATGCTATAGAGTATGTTGCCAACTTACTCTTCACACCGTCAATCTCAAATGTTGCTTCACTATCATTTACATCAAATACTACATTTGTTCTCGTTGGGAAATATACAGCATATAAATTCATATCTCCATCGTATGTATATCCCACATCACCACTCAACATATTGCTCTCTTTTTCTTTGTCATACACTTCTTGGCTTACAATCAATTCTTTGTAATCTACATCTCTCTTATTCCAATAATCAAATTTATAGTTATCATTCTTTGGTTTGACGCTGTTTTCATTTTCAAAAGGCAATTCATCAAAGTATACATTAAATGTTTTACTCTCGCTACCATCTTCCCAATATCCATCTCTAATATTGAGCTTCAATTCATATTTTTCATTTATCCACAATGCATATAAATTTACTGGGGCAGTGAACCTTGACACAGTAGTATTGTTAATTACATCTTCATAGCTTTCCTTACTCTCTACTGGCACATTTCTATTTCTCGTATAATATCCGAATTTATATCCTTTTCTTTCTCCTATAGGAAGGTCTTTTAGCACTGTATCGTATTTTAGTGGAACTGTTATTACCGTATCGCCTTCTCCTATTTCACTAAAGTTTGCATATGTGCTTCCCATATTTTCTCTTGCATCATTTACATGTATATAGCCATTATATATTCTTCTTGTCCAAACCGCATACAAAGTAATTTTTCCATTATCTGACTTCCCATATACTTCTTCAAAAGGTATATCTACATTATTGCCATAAGGAACTATATAATCATTATCTTCTGCTTCCTCTGGCCCAACTTTTTTCGTATCCCATCCTCTAAATATATATCCTTGTAGGTTATATTCGCTTGCATCAAACTTCTTTTTCTCATATATTATTACTTGTTGAGTTGGCATATCTCCTGTAACCACATTTTCACCATCTCCAAGTGGTGACAATGGGGTGTTTTTATCGTATGTTATGTCAAGAACTCTTATATCCCATATAGCATTCAAAACTACAATTTCATCAACTTGCCCTATGCCGACTATATTTTTCTCAAACTCTGAATAAGTTGCTATTCCTATCACTCTTCCTGCACTATCTTTTATATCTTGTTGCCAATAAGCGAGTTTTACACCTGGGAAATTAAACCCAAGTTTTGGCATATCAAACACCTCTTCTATTCCAACTCTTATTTCTGACATAGTTCCTACAGCACGAGAGTTATTTTTGTTAAACCTTACTGTATATTTCTCTGTTTCCCAAAGTGCATATATCGTCTCATCTTCATCAGACCAATAATCCATTCCACTTGTAACAGTCATTGCCCCTTCAACATTTTTCCCAAGTCTTGTATTATATTCTACAAATGCATATTTACCTCTTGTTGGTATAATTATATCGTTAATAGGTGTATATTTTTCAACTTCCATAGTGTACTCTGTATAATGAGCTCCAGTATCTGGATTTACAAAATATCCACCATTTGCTTTTACTGTCAAATTCCTTCTTGGGAATCCCATATATGCATGTCCGCCATATTCATATATGCTATATGGAGTTTCTGCTCCCTCTCTATTTTTATTGTCAATAGTCACAATATCTTTTAATTTAAAATCGTCTCCATAATTTGTTATTACATTTAATTGGTCTAATATTTTTACATCTCTCTTATTTGCATAATATCTAAGTCTTGTATTTTTATTTATTTTGTGTGTGCTATCTGAGTAGAATAATTCATGTACATCATCTGTTACGAATATACCACTTCCTTCTGTCTCTCCATCTATAAACAAATTACTTCCATATGTCATAAACATATAGCCACTAAAGTTGCTATTGGCTGAAGCTATATATGTAAAGTCTGCATTCGTGTTGACTATTCTTCCACTGAGTAAAGAGTAGTATGTCGTAGTTGAAACATCACTTGATAAAACATACTCTCCGTTTGCACCTAAAATTTTTACTGCCCTCGTTTTTTCTGTATATAAATCATCAACATGAACAAAGTTTACTTTAGAAGAGTTGTTATATATAGTATTAGTGTTGTCTGCCATATATATATCTTCTTGTAAGTTTAATGTGACTCCACCTATTACATAAATAGCACCACCATCTTTTGCAGAGTTTTCTATAAATGACATACTTGCCAACGAAACTGTCTTTCCTGTGTTTCCACCATCAATAAATAGAGCGCCACCTCTTCCACTATTTCCATTTACTACATTCTTTTCAAATTCATTGTGCCCTGTAAATTCAAATCCCATGCTATATACTGCTGCTGCATCACTATCTTGTGTGACATTGTTTGTAAATTTACAACCATCTATCCTGCCTAAGCCATTTACCATAGCATAAAATCCTGTGTTGTTGTCAAAAGTTGAATTATATATATTTATATTTCCATATAGTAAATTAGTACTTGTTGTGTTACAATTTGCAAATTTAGCTCCTTTTATATTCACATTGCCATTTGCACTCATAATGACATTTCCGCCTATTGTCCTCACATTTTCAACGACAATGTCTTCAGCATATAAATGAGCGTTTCTTTCATTTACATTTATTATGTTTCCATTTTCACCAGATGTCACAAAGTCTTTTATTGTAATTCCATATAAATTAAGCCTTCCATTTGTTACATTTATGAGTGATGAATTCCCTCCTAAATCAGTAGTGCTTGTTTCAATTTTACCACTCTTTGTGCAATCACAAATATTCATAGTTTGACCAGAAGATAAATTAAGCCAATTCATTCCTCTTGCAAATCTCATTGTGTGGCCATTTAAACATATATTCAAGTTCTTTGAACTATTTCCAAATGTATTAGATGTAATATCTATATCTCTAAACAATGCAAAGTGGTCATAATTTGCTATGTCAAAATCATTCACACTATATACACTTGTATATTTAGAACTCTCTGAATGAACTGCTCCGTTTAAGTGATTACAACTATTACCCTCAAATAAGCCACAATCTTTATGAACATGAATTAAAGAACGGACATAATTAGATTTTGATAATAAAACTTCATTTTCTTCATCGCTATCTTTATCCATATCCCAGTAATCTCTTCTGTTTTCATCAGTAGCAATAGGCCCTTGCCACATCGCTGAACTATCTGAGTTGTCTATTGTCATTTTGTCAGTTCCTGTTCTGACATTTTTTGCTATATACTCTGTATCAATTTCTGTCATATCATATCTCAAGAATTTGAGTTCAACAAAATTACTTCCTATGTAGATAAACCCTTCTGGACCATATCTATAAATCTTCCATCCTCTATCCTCTATCTTCTCATCAACATAGAATAATGCTTGAGGGAAATAATAATCTCCTTTGTTATATCCTTCAACATTTTCTCTTCCCCAACCATTAAATACCATTGTGTTGTTTTTACTTTCTTCTTTTGTGATTCCTATATAAGAATCCATTGAAATCTTTTCTGTTTCATATTTTTTAATATAGCTGTTTCCTGCTAAATACAAGTTTGAACTTATGTTATTCCTGTCTTTATTTTCTTTTATGTATATTTTGTTTGCTGCATAGAAGTTTGTATCTTTTACATATACTGCACCAAGCTCTCCTCCACTATTTTTAGCTACCTCAAACTTATCTCCAAGTAATGTCATTTGAGCGTTTACAGCATAAACTGCATTTGCATAACTTCCCGTTGCTATGTTATCTCTTAATATAATAGAACTGTTTTTATTTGCAGTTAATGCTGCACCAGAGATATATAAAGCTCCATAGTTTACAAAAGAGTTCTTCTCTATATTTACATTTCCCTTCAAACTAACTTCTGTGCTATTTCCAAGTATAGATATAATACCTTCATCACTTCCACCTATAGAATTATTGCCTAATACATCTATTCCATCTATTACCATATTATTTGAATTTGTCAAATTAAGCACCAACGGAACAGCCTTATTTGATGTCAAAGTATTATTCTCAATTTTTATATTTGACATATCTATATCGCTTGTTTCAAGAATATCTATTAGTGAAGCATTAAATAATTTGTTATTTCTTATCTCAATATCATTTATGTTGACTTCTCTTCCTCCGTTTAACATAATTAGACCATACTCATCATATATAGTATTCGTGAGCATCTTTATGCCAGATATAGTAAGGTTATTTACATTCTTATCACTTCCTGTAAAATGAATCATTGTTGCCATTTTATTGTTTTCAAATGTAATCTCTGAAATTGATGCTCTTCCTTCACTGTTTATATCATTTGAATATATGCCATATAATTCTTGTCCTTCACTATCTCTAAACTCAATATTATTTAAACTTAAGCTTATGTTATCTTTTAAGTTTTTAATCATATAGCCAGAACCTTTGTTTGAAGAAGCCTTAACATTTTTTACTTCTACTTTTCCACCTGTATTAATAGTTATTATAGTTCCCCTTCCAGCTAAAGTATTTCCATTTATATAATTGTCCCCATCTATAACTATGTCTGAAGCTTCTCCTTGTATTAAAAGCATTGCAGCATTTACTGAATCTGCTATTTCTTTTTTATTATTCTCAAATTTAATATTTTTTATACTTCCTTTTGCTTCACTTATTATAAATATTGGTGCATCTTCTTTTAAATTATTGTCATGTATATTTATATCTGACACAACCATATCTTTAACATAGTCAAGCCTCATAATACTTGATGAATTGTTGCTAATTTCTATGTTCTTTACAGTTGCATCACTCAATACACCATCTATATCAATTATAGGGTTTATTTTGCTTACATTGTTATTTATAAATTTACTATTGATCATAGAGAACTTATCTATGTCGGCTCCCATTATAAGTGGGTTCGTCATATTTGTTATGTTTATATTTGATATATGAACTCCACCATTTGCAACTAACATAGCAGGGATAATGTTTGTGCTACTGCCTACATTTGAGATTTCTCCTGTCCCCTTACAATCTGTTATGAAAATACTTGCATTCATATCATCAAGATAATTTACTCCACCACTAAATATGAGCTTATGACCATTTAAGCATATTCCAAGTCTCCCATTTGCTATTCCCCACAAACTACCTGTATCGTTTACGACTATATCTTTTTTAAGATATACATATTCATAACTTCCATTTATACTTTCAGCTTTTTTAATTCCTCTAAATGAAGCTTCCTTATTAAACTCTTCTGAGCCTACAACTAATTCATGAACATGGAGAGAATTTAAATCTCCTTTTACATATTTTACATCTCCTCTGTTCACTTTTGTATAAAGAGCATTTGTATTTGTTGCTATCTTATCTTCTTCATATATTATTGTTTCTACACCTTCTGTATCAGGTCCTGTCCAGTCATAATCATCTCCGTAGTTAAATTCTTTTATTCTCTCAAATGAAGTATGAATTCCTGGTGCTACATATTGAACTTTTAATACATTATTGCTTCCTTCTTCCCCATCTTGCTCTACAAACTCAATTCTTCCAAGATTAGCTTTTCTTCCTATGTATACATTGCTGTTATTGTCTCTGTTAGATTTATATATAACCGCCTCTTCATTATTAACTACTTTAAATACATCTTCAACTGTAAACAACCCAGCATTATAATCTTTTACATTTGTATGATACCATCCACCATATACAAACTGTGAAGTGCCACTTGGAAGGTTGTAGCAGTCAAAATCAATTACCGACTCATTTGCTAATAATTGTGTATTTTCTTTTTGTTTAAATATTGCCCTTGACATAGAATAATTTCCTATGCCTATACTTGCTGTTTCTATTGAAAGTCCATCTACTACAGGGTCAGAAATGTTTATATATACATCTCCAAGAGTAATAGGTGACAAGTTGTCAATATATATACTCCTTATATGGTTTGTAGTAAATCTTTCAAAACCATAAAATCCATTTTCTATTACACTAATCTTTCCAAGTATTTGGTCATCGCTATTTGCATTCTGCAATAAGTTTATAAGCTGTGCACTGTTTTCAGTATCACGGCTTGAAGCTCTTTGTCTCGCATGTATTTTATTTTTTGTTATCTCTATATTACTATCAGCTAATAGTCTAAAGTCAACATTCGCATTTATATTTATAAGGCTATTTTGTGTTGTGCCACTTGAATAAACATTATTCTCGTCAATATTCACTATATTAGATATTGCAAATATTCTTTTTGAAGAATAATTATTCACTACATTTATTAAATGGCTATTATGTGTAATACAACCGACTATCTCCACATCTTTCATATATATAGTATTCGTATTTAAGATGCTGCATTTAGAATATATGTCGCCAATTTTTACATTTTCCAAATATGTATCTCTTATTGTATTTATCATTCCATTTACATCTTGCGATAAGTTTTGATTATCAAAACTTAATATATCAATATTGCCAATGAAAATTCCTTCTCTGTCACCTTTTGATAAATCATCACCTATGATTCCCTTTTTGTATCCTAAGTTACTTCTTCCTACTATCTTTCCTCTTGGCAAACTATAATCATTACTATCAACAATAAACCCATATGACTCTACTCCGTCATTTATCAATTTATTATTGCTTCCACTTCCTGGCATAAATGGAGTGTTTGTCTCATTTTCAACATATATAGTATTGTGATTTAAATTTATAACTTGTGCAGTAATAGAGCTAAGTCCATTTGATATTGTTATATCATTTTTAAGTATGTACTGTGTGCTGTATTTCTCTGAATCAGCTTGATACTCATAGAACAACTGTGCAACAGTGCTTACCATTACATAATTCAAATACTTTGCTCTTTCACTTCCTGATTGATTCCCGCCTCTTACCATATGTGTAGTATTAGAATCATGATTACAAGCCTCATCCTCTCTTAATCCACAAGCTTTTAACTTTACATTGTCATCAGTCACTACCATATATAGAGTTCTGTCATATGGTAAATTATTTCTTACTTCGCTACCTACCATTTTATTCTTTGAGAAATCCCATGTTGTGATTTCGCCTGTTTCATTTCTTCCAACAAACCCAGCAAATGTATATCCTCTACTTGTATATTCTTCAGCATTTACGATTGGCTCATCTATCAATGTTCCTGTAGACTTTTTGTATATATATATAGGGCTGATAGAAACATTTATATTTGCTTCTGTTTTTTCTACATAGAATTTCACTTCTTCATAACTTGGCCCAGACATTATGTTTGAATTATCTTTAAATAATCTATATTTCAAATTTGCATAATCTATCATACTCCTAAATGAATCATAGTAGAATATGTTTTCAAAATTTGCACCTTCTTCAACATGGTCCTTATCCCAAGTGTCATATATCTTCGTGTCTGCCTTTATGGGGAGTATGCCTATAGAAGATGCAGCATTTAACTTTTTACCATCAGGAGTTCTCATAATAACATGCTCATCACTTGGCAAATACAAATCTATAGTTCCATTTCCAGCTGTAGTAAATCTCTCGCTCATATTCATAGTTACTGTCCCTGACACATAAATTATAGTTTTTTCTACATTTGATACTGGAAGAGTTAGGTTTAAATTTTCTCTAAATTCATTAAATGATATATCACTGTCTTCTATATAAATCTTATTTCCTTCTCCTATGCTATACCCAAATGCATATGAACCTGTATTGTAATTCATTTCTAATTTTTCCATTCTAAGTGTTGCATTTTTTCTAACATATACAGGATTTTTATTTTCATTTATTATACTATTCTTAATTTTTACATCACCTTGTTCTCCTACAGTAACTATACTTCCATTTATGCCTGTCTCTATCGCATTTGATTTTGGTTTTATATTATTCATTTCTACTGTAGAATTTACAACATATATTCCTCCGCCTTCATTTTCTGAGAAGTCTTCTATGTTTGAAATGTTAATTTTTGAATTATTTTTTATGTGATAAAATATTGGAGAAGTGCTACTGCTGTTTCCTTTATAAATTCCTCCTGTGATAGAGCCTGTAGCAATTTTATCCATAACAAATAAAGCTTCTGTTCCCGTTAAGGCATTGCCCCTCATTTTGATATCGCTCATAAGTAACTGATTTACACTTTCTAATCCAATTACTGCATTGCTATTCGTTGCAATGTCTATATTGCTTATGCTTGCAACATTAACTCCTTTTGCATTTATTATTGCTGGTTGATTTATTGTATTACCACTTTCTGTTATTTTTACATTTACTATATTTATTCTATCTACATCATTAGCTTCTATAAATTTTTTGCTAATTCCACTAAATGTTACATTTGATATATTAATATTTCCGCCTGTCAAAAGAAATGCAGGACTATTGCTCGTGCTTGAACCACCAGAAAATACTATCTTTCCGTCACCTTTACAATCTGTTATAAATATATTTTTATTTGTGGCAGTCAAATAATTTGTTCCAGCCCTAAAAGTCAAAGTATGTCCATTCAAGCAAAGAGAATGAACATCCCCTGGTATCATCCAATCAACGCTTGCCCCTATGACAACATCGGTTTGTAAATAATAGTGAGCATAGTTCTTTCCAAAGTCACTCCTTGTTCTAAGTGAATCATATGCAACCGGATCATATCCTTCTATTCCTATAACTGGAGAATGCACATGGTTCCCTACAACTTCGCCCATTATGGCTCTTGTCTCGCCAAGAGGAACTGTCACTATCAATATTTCTGTCCCTTTCTTTATAATATCATTTGTATATAAGATAGTTTCTTGTCCATCTCTACTTGGCCCACTCCATCTCGTCAAAGTATTTATAACATCAAAATTTTTAACTCTTTCTATTGAAGTTTCAACTCCACCTTTTATATACTGCGTTGAATATAAAACATCTCCTAAAATATCATCTCTCTCTATTATCTGTAATGTAGCTATTTTACTATATGCACCTATGTATACATTTGCATTTCCCTGTGTGCCTGATTTGTAAATATAATTTGTAGGGCTTTCTACAGTTGTAAATACAGTATTCGCAGTAAAGTTACCTTCATTATACCCTTTAACTTTTTGATAATACCAACCTTCATATAAAAGTTGCTCTGCTGTGGTTGGTAAATTTATATAACCTACAGATATGTGTGAGCAAGATGCTATTAATTGTGTATTTGCTTTTTGTGATAAAAGTGAGTATGCTGTATTATAATTATCTACTTCTATACCATAATTTCTACTTACACCTACAGCACTTGGAGTTGCTATGTCTAAATATATCTCTCCTATATCTATTCTTGCAAAAGAATCTATCCTCATATTGCTCGTGTATGTATTTGCAATGTCGCCAAACCCTTCAAAAGAATTGTCAAGGAAATCTACATCGCTCAAAAATTCTATCGTTGAAGTAGCACCTTTTTTCATATAAAACATACTTGCTCTAACTTCTGTTCCCTCTCGGAAATTATATTGATTTATTATCTTATTATTAGATAAAGAAAAATTAGAATCACTTAAAAGGGAAACATTGATTGCTGTTTCTTTTGATACAAGTTTTATTTCAGGAATGTTTTCAGTTATTGTCACTGTATTATTTTCAATTAGTATGTCTCCATTTAAACTAATACCTGTATTGCTAGATTTATAACCATTTACAAATTCTATAATGCTTCCGTTTTGCACTTCGTTGTTTAGGAAACTTACATTCTTAAGTTTTATATCATTTGCCTTAAATAAGGTTGTTGATGTCTTCATATATGACACATCTACATTTTCTAAAACAGTATTTTTTTCAAATAGCATCATTGAATTTACATCTTGTGGATTTTTATTTGTATCAAAATTAGCTATATTTATATTTGACATAAATATAGAATCTCTCTCCCCTTCATTATATGTGTCTGTGAAGAGTCCTTTTTTATACATTATATTACTTTGACCTGTTATAGTTCCTACTTTTCCATATCCACTTACTATAAATCCAGTCTTTTCTGTCTCTGAAACTCCACTGTTATTTTTTCCATTTCCTATAGCAAATGCTGCATTTTTACTGTTCAATACATTTATATTATGTCCATTCAAATTTAGCACTTGACAAGTTATACTCTCAAGTCCATCTGGCACTGTTAAATCATTCTCAAGTATGTATTGAGTTGAAATCTCGTCGTTATATTTATAGAACAACTGTGCAGTTGTACTTACAGAAACATAATTTTTATATTTTGCTTCTTCACTTCCACTCTCACTTCCACCTCTCACTACATAACTTACCTCATTGTCATGTGAGCAAGCCTCGTTTTCTGTATGTCCGCAGGCTTTTAATTTTATATTGTCATCCGTAAATATAGCATACAAAACTCTATCGTATTGATATTCATTTCTTACTCCACTTCCTACCATTAAATCAGTATTAAAATCCCAGTTTTTAAAATCTCCACCAGTTGTTGTATTTTTACTTCTTCCTATAAAGCCTACAAATGAAGTGTTGTATGATGTATAAGAATTTGTCGTTATTTCTGGCTTATCTATTAGAGTCCCTGTTGTATATTTATAGATATATGTGCTATCTAATTTGTTAATATCTAAATATTTATTTTTTGTATAATAACTTATTTCATCATAACTTGGACCAGAAATCCACTCTTCTCCATCCCTAAATAATTTATAATCTAGTGCATCATAATCCATAATGCTTGGAGCAGCGTCATAATAAAACATTTTTTCAAATCTTGCACCTTCTCCAAATTGGTCTATACGATTCTTGTTCCAAGATTCAAATACCTTCATATCTGCCTTAATAGGCAAAAGTCCAATTCTTGAATTTTCACTTAATGTATGTCCCTCTGGCACTACAACTTTAACAGTATCATCGTCTGGCAAATATAAATCAAACTCTTCTGTTCTTCCATTTATAATTTTTTTATTTTCTGTATACTTTACTACACCAGACAAATTAAGAATTGTCTTTACGACATTTGTTCGAGTTCTTACTACAACATCTTCTGTAAATGTATTTCCTGTTATGTTTGTATTTATAAAGTTGATTACATTTCCTCCGCCTCTTTCGTAATCAACAACATAAGCCCCTCTGTTTCCTGTTAAAACTGTATTGTTCAATGTAAGCACAGAATTCTCTGCTGCATATATTGCATTAAAGTTATTATTTATGAGTGCATTATTAATCTCCACTGTCGCATATGCACCTGCATATATTACACTTCCATTCTTGCCCGATGGGACAGAGTTGTTCGTAAACTTGGTATCATATAATTCTGAAACTCCAAGTTTCCTTCCTATATGAACCAACCTACTTGTAGTATTTATAACTGCTCCATTTCCTCCACCAACATTTGAATCAAACTCTGCACCATCTTGTAGAGAGGTATATGTAGCACCTGTTATGTCAAATATTCCTGTCACATTGTTTGTATTTCCAGTTATGTTGTTTCCTTGATATAAACCTTTTGATATGTATACTTCTCCGCAATTCTCTATATCAAATATGCTTGTTTCTGCACTATTGTTATATACATAAGCTTCATTTATTGTTGCTATTTTTGCATTTTTTATATGAATTGCCGATTTGTTTTTACCCATAGTACAATTCACAATTGAAAATTCGTGGTCTGATGTGCTCTTCGTTGCCCCACCTACTAAATACATATTGTTTATACTATAATCTTTATTACTTGAATTAATGTCAAATATTCCAGCTCTGTCTTCATTGTCTGTTGATAACAATTTAACATTTTCAAATGTAACTCCTCTTGTTCTTAATATTCCATTTTGATTTACACTTATCACAGGAACACTAATATTTGAATCAATTATTCTCACATCCGAAATATTTAAACTATTTTCATCTATCGTTATAGGAGTTTTTGTTACATTTCCACTTCCATTTACTAATTGTATAGCACCTGTTTTCTTACAATCTGTAATATAAATATCATAATTATTATTTACAGTTTCTTTAAACCATTCAACATTTGCTATTTTTAAAGTGTGTCCATTTAAACATATTGAATACTTATCTACTGGTGTTGCGAGCATTTCTTTGTCTATAGTTATATCATTTCTTAAAAAGATATTTCCATCATTAACTTCAAAATGTTCTGGCTTGCTTGCATCTACCCAATAGTCACACTCTGTATCGTCAATACCGTAGGCTAATTCGTGTCTATGCTCATCACTTTGATATCCATACATATTAAAGTCCTTAGTTTCAGCACTTAAGAGAGTTAGTGTTGCCCCTTCCATATCTTTATGGAAAACAATATTTCTATTATTTGTTAAAAATTGTTTTGATGGCCCTTCCCAAAATACTCTTTCCCCTTTTGTTGGATTCTCAAGCTGTGTTTCAATTGGCTCATTAGCTATTCCATTTTTTATATATTGCAATCCTATTTCTTCTTGACTTGTTCTGTTACTGTTGTATAACATAAAATGTATAGTCAAAAAATCTGCAGATATATATATCTTTGTCTCACTTAAATTATAAAGCTTAACTACTTTTCTGCTATCTCCAGAACTTTTTACCTCGTCAATTATAAATGTATTATTTGCAAGCGAATCCACTGTCGTATTATGATCTGATACATTTGTCTCATACCAGCCATCATATATTAAATAATCATTATTGTCTGCATATTTTGTATGTATATATGCTTGTGTTTTTGATGCACACATTTTTGTTCCCTCTTCTTGTGGAAATAGAACTTTTTCTCTCCTTATATTACTGCTCGCATTTACATATATTTGATATACCTTGCTATCTACTGAAGAAACAGGAGCCCCATTCCTAAATCCTTTGTTGTCTTTAACTACGAAAGAACCTGATGCCATAATAATTTGAGATTGTTCCCCACCAACATACACTCCTGCATTTACATGTCCATCATCTATTGTTGTTGATGTCCTATAATTGTCAAAATAGTTATCTGTTATTTCTAAATGACCACCTATTCTTATGTTACCATTTCTCATGTTTAATGCTGCTCTGACATTATTCACTACAGTTGTGCCATCTTCTATGTGATTATATCTTATATATGTAGTACCTTCTTCAACATTCATATGAAGATGATTTTCATCTTTTTTTGTCCCTGCAAAATTAATGACTTCGTAACTTGATTTTAATGTATTTTCTTCTATATAATTTTCACCTTTAAACACTACAGTAGTATTTTTATTGTCATTTATAATATTTAATAAGTGCTCTTTAGGGCTACAAGTTGTTACAGATATAGAATCAAATACAACTGTAGATTTATTTGCCGCATCTGCATTCAAATTTGCTGTAAATAAATTTTTTGCATTCACTATATTGTCAAAAGTGCTTTCTCTTATATATATATCTTGACTTGTTTGAGCATTTTCCCAACCTTTAACTGACACTAAGTCATAATCTACTTCTGTTTCTCCTGTTAATTCAACATTTGATGATACACATTCTTCTATAGTTACACCTTTCATATACAAGTTATGTGCCTCTATCAAACTTCCTCTATATGTCTTAATGTCTCTAATTACACTGTCCTCTATAAATATTCCACCGTTTCCTTTTACATCTTTTTCGGTGTTATCATTTATAAAGCTTATATTTTTGTTGTCAGTTGTTGTCTTATATCCCTCTAAATATACATTTTTCAAAATTATTTTTTTACCATCAGTGTTTATGAATTCTTGCTGCCTATTGTTATTTCTCCAAATTATTCCACCCTTTTTATCAGCTGTTCCTCCTATTATAGCTCCAGCAAAATTTTCATCATAAGATCCTGACAAGTCTTCTGTCAGTGCTTCTTTATATGCCATATCCCTATCATCTGTAAAGTCAAATAAAGGCTTATCTGTTTCCATATATATGTTATATCCGTTTAAGTATATAACTCTATTTCCCTTAAGAGGTATATCGCTATCTGTCATATATACATCATTTTTCAACATGTATTGTGAGTTGTTACCTTCATAAGTATAATAAAGTTGTGCAAAAGTAGCTACTGCAACAAAGTTTTTAAGCTTTGCTTCGCTATCAGTCGCTCCTCCCCTATGTGTATAGTGTTTCATATTTTTATCTGCATGGTCACATTCTTCATCAAGTTTTGTTCCACAAGTTTTTAAAGCGAGTGTATTATCTGTAAATACTGCAAATAATCTTCTTGCATACTCATCATTTGCCGAACCATCAGGTCCAGTATAGAGAGAGCCTCTAAATTTATTTTCTTCAAATTCCCAACCAACAAAAGGTTCTTCTTTATACTTCGTCTGCTCATCTCTTCCAAACCATCCTACATAAGAATATCCTTTTATAAAATCGCCTTCTTTGTTTAACTCCCTTACTATAACTTCATTATTTACCAAGTTTTTCTCAAAAACTTTCCTTGGCTTTGATACTATGGAACCTGTTGCCTTGTTATAAATGAAATGAGACGGCACTTCAAGACTCATATTTCCTGCATGGTCTTTTTCTGGATAGTCCATATCAAAATGTATCTCATCCCATTCTTGCCCTATGTATATTTTTTCGTTATCTCTATAAAGTCTATAATTGTAAAAATCAGAATCTTCTTTTGTTGCATTGTTTAAATAAAAAATCTCTGAGACAACTAAACCATCGTAATACTTCAAATGTTCTCTGTCCCAATAGTCAAATAAAAGTTGATCCTTTTTAAAATCTGGATATATTCCTACATGAGTGTCTATGTCAAGACTTTTATCAAGTATACACTCAATGGTTCTAAGATTTAAGAATAAGTCCATATCTACAAAAGTGGTTGTCCCTTCTGCATCCGTGACATTTTTATAATTATCTTCAAGTACAACTTTATTTTTTAATATGAGTTTTGTATACACATGTTTTTCATTATCATCTGGTGCATTTGTAAGTGAAAATGAGTTCTTGTTTAGAGTACAACCTGTGATAACAACATTATCAAGAGTAATTACATTTTCAATATCAGCTATAGAAGGATATCCAAACAAGTATGAACCTGTGTTATCCGCCGCAAAACTTCCTGTTGATATATTTTTTAATTGAATATTTCCATTACACAAATATATAGGGTCTACACACTTAGATATGCTAACATCATTTTCAACGCTAACATTTGCTTTATAACCAACATATATACACCCACCACCAGTATTTGTGTGATACTGTCTCATTGTGAAATATTTTACTGTCTTTGTCTCATCTCCCTCATCATAATTACCCATAACTTCTGGTGCATCGCTTGATATTGGAAGTCTATTTTTTATTGTCTTATCATCACCATCTTGAGTTTTACAATTTTCAAATTTTGCATTTGTTACTACTACTTCAGATAATTTTGAATTATAATAATACTTTGCTTCACTTGCTGTTGCACCACTACTTGTATATTTTGGTATATCTAATATTACACTTTGATCTTCTTTTGAATGATATTTGTTTTGTTCTATTACCTCCCAGTCATATTCATAATGCTTGTAAACACTATCTCCTATCTTATTATAAAAATATGCTGACCTTGGTTGTTGAACATAAATTGCTCCTCCGTCATTTGCATAACAATTTATAAATTCTACCTTTCCACCTTCAACTCCATTTTCACCAACTTGCATTTTACAACCTTCAATATAAAATGCTCCACCAAATGACCCCATGTAATAATTTTGTCCCATTACTTCATAATATTCTTTTTCATATACTGGCACTTTTATACCTGCAACCGTTTCTTTTTCTTTTATAGTTCCGTCTTCATTTCTTGCATATTCTATCTCTGCTGGCATATTACCTTTAACAAGTGTATTGTTAAATGTACTATTCATAATCGTTCCTGTTTCTTCATCTTTGCTACCAGTAATAAGTATATTTATATGTCCATCCCCTTCACCTTGACTTACTATTGCCATAGTTCCACCACTATAACAAGAACTATTTCCATCACACATTATAGTTTTCATTGTTGTAAGCTTATTGTCACTACTTGTGCTACTGTCTTGCCACAACATAAAACCTCCGCTTAAATTTGCATAATTATTTACTGCCTCTATTTGTTCAAACCTCGTTAAACTATTTACATATAAAAGTGCAATTGCTCCACCTCTTCCTCCTACTCTTTCTTCTCCAGCTTCTCCCGGTTGTCCTATAGCACTATTATCTTTAAATTCCATGCAGAAAAATGAATTAATGTCTTTTCCTGTTGAATCAAATACTGGTGTCACTTGCTTTTCAGTATGTGATGAACCATATGTATATTTATAAGGTGCACCATACACACCATAGTACTCTGCATATATCGCTCCACCCGCAACTCTTGAAGAACATCTGTCAAATGTCACATTTGCAAAATTACAATTTTGTGCATTTACACAAATAGCCCCTCCTGCATTTGAAGCCGTACATACAGTAAATGTAGTATTCATTATAACTACACTACTTAAATTTCCTGCATTGATAGCCCCTCCAGATCCAGTTCGGCTTGATAGATTTTCAAAATCTACACCATCAATTTCAATTCTATAATATAATGGAATTTCTTTTTTCTTTGAGTCATATATGTAAAAACCTACATTTCCTCCTTCGCCCTCTCCTTCTCCTTTTTCTATTTCTGTAGGTTTAAACCACCCATAGAAAGCTGAACACTCTGCTATGTAAGGTCCACTATTTCCTGTTCCTGTCAATGCATCATTTATAATATCTTTTACTTTTATATCTCCGAAAACTCCCATACCTGTAGTTCTTATACATGGGTTTTGTCTTCCATAAACATATTTTGAAACTACTTTTCCATCTTCTCTTATTGAAATTTCTCCTTCATTTTCAGCAGTTATGATGCTCTCTTTTGTTGCTGAACAGTTACAAATATTTATTCTTCCAACACCTTGTATTGTAGAATTAAATCCAAAATTCAAATTATATCCATTTAAACATATATTTAAACTCTTTCCTAAACCTGCTTGATTATTTTCTATATATCCTACTTCCACATTTACATTAGACTCTTCTGATGTATAAGGTTTTGTAAATGACAATGACCAAACAGCATCTACCGTCGTATCTCCAGTTAGATATATGCTATTTACTTTGACCACATTATATGTTGGCATAGTTCTTGTATCTGAGAACATAGTATTTTTCTTAAATATATCATCATTTGGTGTATATTTTGAATATTGCAATGCCTGATGTATATACATAGCATCTTTATGAGTACACTCTTTATCTTTACTCTCTCCACAGGCTCTATGACCTGTTCTTTCGTGGTCTGTAATTGCTGCAGGAACATAAGATGCAACTTGTAATTTTGGTATATTTAATTTTTCACTACTATATAATCTGCTTGCGTTATTTTCCTCTACTATAGGGTCTTTTACTTCTTCTATCTCATTTCCATAACCATAAACATATTCTTCTTCATCTATCATATCTTCTGTTTCATAATCAACTTCATTGTTAGAAAATAGATTTTTTATAAAGCCAACTATTCCATTATTTTCTTCTTTTTCCTCTTCGTATTTTTCTTCTTTTTCTTCTTTACTTTTTTCTTCGCCATCTTCTGTATATATTATATTGTTTTCAAGTACATATAAAAGATTTTCAGTTAGATAATCCATATCAAGCTCAAACTCTCTAATATTTGATATTTCATAATTTGCCAACTGGTCATGTTTTGTCAAATTTAAACTTCCTGGAGCCGCATCTTCATAGTCATATACTCTATTTACTTCAACTTCTGTTCCCGTATTTTCTGCCCCAATATCTTCACCTTTCTCTCCAGTGGCTTGTCCATCTTCTATTAAATTGCCGTCTTCGTCAAATACATTTATTTCTTCAGCAACATCTTCTTTCTTTGATTCCTCTTCTTTTGTTTCATATGTTTCATTAAACTCTTCTTTTATTTCTTCATCTACTTCAAAATCTAATTTACCTTCATTGTTTTCTTTTCCAAAAGTCACTTCTTCTATCTCGTCTACAATTTTATCATTTTCTATATTTTCATCAATATTACTTGCTGTGCTTTCTACTTTTTCACTCTCTATACTTTCAAAAATTTCCTCTTCGTAAACTTCATCTTCTTTACTCTTGTTTAACTCATTGTAGTTTATTATTTTATTTGAATCATAACCCATGTCTATGAGTTTTCCATATAAAACTTCTGCTTCCTTGTCTTCTACGATTATTATATCTGTGTCTGCCACTAATTCTGATATTTCATCATATATTTTTTTCACAACATTTGCTTCATTTGTCGTTGCCAAAATCTCAACAGTTGACACTTCTTCGTCATCAGCACCAATTCTCTTTCTAACCTCTTCAAGCAAATAAGATTCATCTATTGTTTTATCCACTCTATCTTGCGCATTTACATCTATTCTGTTTTTTACTTTCCATTTTATTTTTACTCTAACTATTTCTTCTCTTCCTTCTTTATTTCTTATGACCACTCTTGCTGTTTTTGCAAGTCTATTTTCCATAATTTCAAAATCAGTCTCTTTTGCAAATGCTTTTGATTGTGTTATATCTGGCAAAAGCACTTCTACTATTTCCCAATCTACTATTGAATAAGTTGCAACTAAAACATCACTTAGTGTAGAAATATTTCTAATGTCTGCACCGTATGTATTATCTTCATTTATTTTTATCTCATCTGTTTCACTCTTTGTAGACTCTATATCATCTATTTTATCATCTTCTGTTTCGCTTTCTGTTGCAACATTAACTTCTTCTTTTATCTCACTTTCCGTTGCGACTTCACTTTCTTCTACTTCAAAAACTTCTGATTCACTTTCTGTAGCAACAATATCTTTTTCATTTTGAGCTTCCTCTTTAGTTTCACTTGTTGTTTCTTCTTCTAATTTTTTTGTCTCCTCTCTTTTTTCCTCTGTCTCTTCTTTACTTTCTTCTGTCTCTTCCTCTTTTTCTTCTTCAGTTGACTCTTTTTCTGTTTTGTCTTGTTCTTCTTCAGGTTCTTCTTTTTGATTATCAAGATTACTTTCTTCGTCTTCTATGCTCTCTTCATCTTTTACACTTTCTTCACTTATCTCATTTTCTTCACTCTCTTCACTCCTGTTATATTTAACAGTATCATCATCTATTATTTCGTCCATAACTATATCTTCATCAACATCGTTTACACCCTTTGCACTTAAAAGTGAAGTATATTCACTCATATACTCTTCATAATAATTTTTTAACTCAGATTTTTCTTTCAATTCATTTTCAACTTGCACATTAAAACTATTCGCTAATACACTAAAACCAGAATTAGCAAACATACAAGCAATAATTAAAATAATTGATATAATTTTCTGATTCTTTAAGTACATAACTCTCCTTTTTTTTCTTTTAAAAACAAAAACAAAGACAAAACATAGTCCGTCCCATTTTTATAGTATAATTATACAAAAGAAATGCTTTTTAGTCAAAAAAAGCATTTTTTTGCGATAAAATGTGGATTTTTTCTCTATGTGTGTTCATTTTTTT